>CAYGTY010000111.1:0-20547 GCA_964352825.1 uncultured Anaerolineaceae bacterium | reverse complement strand
AGTTGAATTTTAAAGACATTGACAGATGCAGGTTGGAATGTAAACATCCAATTATCGTCTACATCGACAGATGATGACTTTGGCGCAATCTCATGAGGATTATGAAAGGTATTGTGTGCGTGAATATCATCATGTGCAAGCACCTGTAAGGTCGCTTCTTTTACGCTAGCTCCATTAATATTGATATTGGCTTCAATCGGTGTATCCGCGTGTAAGTTGACAACACTTAGCGTCAAAATATCACCATTCAGTGAAGCAGAACCACTTAGCGCAGGAATTTTATAATCCTCGCCTTTCATGCTAAAACTAATGTCATCGGACTCAAAGCGCGTTGCAATGTTGGTCGCATTTTGATGAGCTTTATACAAATCATAGACGTGATAAGTCGGTGTCTTGAGCATTTTATCACCATCTGTAAGGATCATAGCTTGCAATACATTGATCGTCTGGGCGATGTTAGACATGATGACTTTATCTGCATGGCGATTAAAAATATCAAGTGTTGTTGCCGCTACGAGTGCATCACGCATCGTGTTTTGTTGCCAGAGGTGGCGTGGATGATGACCTTCTGCTGGTGGATGCCATGTTCCCCACTCATCGAAAATGAGTCCGACTTTTCGTTTTGGGTCATAACCATCCATGATTGCCCGCTGTTGCAAAACGAGGTCTTCCATTTCTAGGCCTAGATGAAGCTGATAATACCATTGATCATCGTTATAGTCAGTTGCTGTGCCTGTAAATGTTTCTGGAATCGGGGTTCCCTGTGGATCTCTGATGCGGGCATAATAGTGCGCACCAAAACCATGGATTTTCGGGAAGTCACCGAGTTTCTCAAAGAATTTATGTGTCCAGATTGGCTCACCTTGAAGTGGGCCACAAGCAATCAGAAATAGGGAGCTACCACCAAAATCACGCAAATAAGTTGAGAAGCGTTTGTACTCAATGGCGTAATCTTCTGGGTCAAATCTACCGCCACAACCCCAGTTTTCGTTTCCAACGCCCCAATATCTCACACCAAATGGCTCTGGTGATCCGTTTGTAGCTCTTTGTTGTGACAGAGTTGTATTGCCCGGTACATTACAGTATTCAACCCAATTCCGTAGTTCATGCGCTGTACCACTCCCGACATTCCCAACAATATAAGGGTCTGCGCCAACCATACGGCAGAATTCAATAAATTCATGCGTCCCAAAATGATTGGTCTCGACATCTTCACCCCACCAAATGTTAATACGTGATGGACGGCTTTCACGCGGACCTATACCATCTTCCCAATGATAATCATCTGCAAAGCAACCACCGGGCCAACGGATAATTGGTGGAGCAATGGCTTTCATCGCTTCAACAACATCATTGCGGAAGCCATTTGTATTAGGGATTGAGGAGTCCTCACCCACCCAGATACCTTCGTAAATACATGACCCGAGATGTTCTGCAAAGTGTCCATAAATATTCTTATTAATTGTTGCGACTGGATTATCTACATAAACTCTAATTGTACTCATTTATTTATCCAATTCTATTTAATTAATAATTATTTTGTCAAAAATAAGAGAGCAATCTTGGTCAATACTTTTACTAAATTGTATTCGGATTTCTTTATCTAAGATACTACAAATACAATATGATCATCCCGTCTCTATAATTTGTACAATAGTATATTTCATCATTCTGCTCCACGCAAATTGATTCAATAATCAATCTGCATGATGATGTCTTGGGCGTGATTGCCGAAATGCTTGCCAAATATATTTAAACCTCCACGATTAACCGCCATATCATCAATACCAATTCGGATCTTGATAAAAGGATTATCAGATAGCGAAATATCGTTAATACCCACTGATGAAATTTTACGTCCATCAATGTATGAGCCGTCTGCATCAACACGCCAGACTTTTAGCCAACCATATTGACTACTCCAATCAGGCCACCAATCAGGGGTATGAATCCCGCGCTTATCAGCAAAATCAGATGGCGATGTCCATATGCCAATTCGGTTACCATTAATATCTAAGAAAATATCAGAGGGCCAATCATTCGCAGATGGTGCAGCTTCTGAACAAATTTCCATACTCAATTGCAGGCTTCTGGGTCTATCACGCTCGTAAGTATGATTAGGAAATTGATAATCCAAATATCCATGTGATAACCATACCAACTGGGCATGATAACGCTCAGGTTCATAAAAGGATATTGGATCATCTAAAATACCAATGACAGAATCCATACCAGCCAAGCCACACGATGGAGTAACCATATGATTGATAAAGCCGCCAACAGGCATTTGAACAGTTACATTTTGGCGTAAGTTACGGCTATGATTTTCGGGCAGGTGCAAAACAACAGCATCGTAAATCCGTGTATAAATTCGTTGTTGTCCACGCTTTCCCGGCATCGTATGTGAAGTTATGATGCCAGCTTCTTCTAAAATTTTAAGGTGCAAAGATGCTGTGGCAATGGGCATCTCAAGTGCAGCGGATATTTCGGATAAGCTCGCCATCTTAGGAATCAGATATTCCAAGATTCGTAAACGTGGTTCAGAAGCGATAGCTTTGGCAACATTCATCAAATCTTGTCGTTTGGCATCATCATTACCGACAACAAGGATGCGACCCATCCCATGAGTTTTATCGATGTCTTGCATGGTAGTTCCTCTATATTTTAGGATTATATGAATGTACCATAAGTTATATTTCATAAAAATATAAAATAAAATCTACTTAAATGTTTAACTTAGTGAAAAAATGCACTAAATAACATGATTATCATCAAATACTTGACATTTTTTGAGGCAGAGTTATTATAATTTCATAAATATACAAAATTAAAATTTAGGTTTAGATATGAATGAATTTATTTTTAGTATGACTTATTCTCCCTACTTTTCGTTTTTAACATCCATCTCCCTATCTTAAATTAAGGAGATTGATATGTTGAATTTAAGCTTCGGCGACTTCGTTGAAAGAATATTAAATACCTTAGAAGTCTTTAACCCGATTTTTGAGCCATATAAACGTTTTCACGAGAAGTTGCCTCAAAAGACACAGCAAACTATCACTGCATTTCTGTTTATTGCTCCATTTGGTATTTTATATGCTATTTTCACGATTGTGCCTATTTTCCAGACTTTCTGGATGTCGCTCCATCGTTGGGAGATTATGGGTACAAATATCCAATATCTTGGATTGAAAAACTATGAGCGCTTGCTGACAGTGGACACACAGTTTCAACAGGCATTTGGACAAACCATTATTTTTGTTGGATTAACAATTCCGATTATCTTTATCGGTTTGTTGTTTGCATTAATGCTCAATCGCCCTATAAATGGTATTGGTATTTTTCGGACAATTTTTTATCTGCCTAATATCATTGCCGTAACAGTCATTGGTTTAATTTGGTCACGTGTCTTTGCATCAGGAGATCGAGGTTTACTCAATGCTATTATCGTTAACCTGGGTGGGGAGAGTATCCCTTTCTTAAATCAAGGTGACTTAGCAACACTTGTTGTTGCATTCACCACTTTATGGTGGACAGTTGGTTTTAGTATGCTGATATTTTTAGCGGGCTTACAGGATATACCAGACTCTCTATATGATGCCGCAAAAGTCGATGGTGCCAATCGCTGGCATCAGTTCCGTTACATCACCATTCCCGGATTACAACGTCCCTTTGCCTTTTTATCGGTCTTACAAGTGATTGCATCCTTCCAAATTTTCGGACAAGTCGATGTGATGACAGGCGGTGGACCTGCAGGCAATACACGTACCATTGTCTATAATATCTTCGAAGTATCATTTGAATACTTTCAAGTTGGATATGGTGCGGCGATGGCTGTCATTATGTTAGTCATTCTGATGGTGATTTCGATTATTCAATTGGTAGCTTTCCGTGATCAAGGCGTGGGGAATTAATTATGACAACTGTTCCTTCAATCGGCAACGAACTAAAACAAAAACGTAAACAACAGGAAAAAATTCGGCATCGCCTCTATCTTCTTGCCTTAGCTATCTTTGCACTCATCTGGATGTCCCCTGTTATATGGACTGTTGTAACATCATTCCGTACAGAACCATCACTTCAGCGGAATTTAGCGAGTTTTATTCCAACGCCTTTTACGACAGAAAACTGGGCATTCATTTTATCCAGTAGTAATTTGTGGAAATGGTTTGGCAACAGTGTTATTGTGTCCACTATTCATACAATTTTGCAACTGGTTGTGTGTGCATTAGCATCGTATGCTTTTGCGCGGATGGATTTCTATTTCAAACGTCCGCTTTACCTGTTGGTATTAGTGGGGCTGATGGTACCCTTTCAGGCGACATTTTTGCCAGTGTATCTCTTATTCGCCAATTTAAAACTGCATAATACCCTCATTGCACTTATTATCCCTGGTATTGCCTCATCATTTGCGGTCTTCTTAATGACACAATTTTTCAGAGGTATTCCGAAAGAGTTGGAAGAAGCTGCCATGATGGATGGGGCAGGTCGCTTCCGTATTTTCTTACAAATCATCATTCCATTATCAGTTCCCGTCATGACTGCATTGGCGATTTTCACCTTCCTTGGTAATTGGAATAGCTACTTGTGGCCTCTTGTATCCGCAACCAGTACTGATGTATACACACTGGTAATTGGTCTACGAAAAGTCTCGCAGTCATGGGGATTTGTCGATTTTTATGGGCGTAATATGGCGGCGGCAATTTTCACGGCACTACCGATTATTATCTTCTTCTTCGCATTCCAGCGCCGCATTATTAGCGGTATTGCAATTAACAGTGGTATTAAATAGAGAGGAGAAATTATTGATTAGGCATCCGTATCAATCTTTATGCTAGTAAATTAGTTCTTATATATATTTGAAAGGTTAAAAATGAACAAAGTTAAAGTCTTAATTGTATTAGCTATGCTTGTTGGAATTCTTGCGGTACCTGTCGCAGGGCAAGATGCAACTGAAATTACATTTATGCGTTTTTTCGGTGAATGTGCGGATGAATTTGCTGATAATGATGATCTTGCTGCTGCCTATGGCGAATGTGGCATTATCCAGACACTGGCAAATGCTTATAATGCGTCTCAGGATGAAGTTGATGTCGAAACCATCGTTGTAGATTGGCCCGGCGTTACTGAATTGAATGCTAACCTCGCCGCTGGTACTGCACCAGATATCATGGTACTACACGGACACCGTATTCCAAACTACGCATCCCGTGGTTTGTTAACCCCAATGGGTGATGTTCTGGAAGCAGCAGGCATTGATGTATCTGACTTCACAGACAATGCGCGTGGTTTTGTTGAATACAATGGTGAAATCTATGGTGTTCCTCTTGATGTTCACGGGCATCTCTGGCATATCAACCTCGACCTATGGGGTGAAGCAGGATTATTGAACGATGACGGCACACCAAACCTTCCTGTTGGGAAAGAAGAATTTTTGGCGGCTGCTGAACAGTTCAAAGATGCAACCGGATTACCATTTGTTGGTATGTGGACAAACGGTTTATCCCGTAACTGGATGACCTTTGTATATCAACAAGGCAGTAGCATCGAAAATGAAGACGGTAGCCCGAACATCAATACTGAAGAAGGTATGGAAGCTCTAAACTTCTTGCTCCAACTTCGTGACGAAGGTCATATGGTCGACAATGTAGACTATGCAGCCGCTCAAGAGGTTTTCCTCAATTGTGAAAATGGTAGTCACATCAACGGTACCTGGGTTGTTGACTTTTACGATGAACAAGTAGCTGATCCAGAAGGTTGTTTGGATGGTTACTGGGTGAGCAGTTTCCCAACCGTTTATGATCAACCTGCAGCATGGTCAGGTAGCCACACATGGATTATTCCTCAAGGTCAGAACCCTGATCCAGTCAAGTTAGAAGCAACCCTAAAATACTTGAAGTTCTTGAACGATGAGAACCTCTCATGGGCACGGACTGGACATACATCCATTAACCAATCCGTTATCAGTGGTGAAGAATACAATAGCTTACCACACCGCAATGAATATGCTGAATTTATATCATCAGCGATTATCTTCCCACGGGGCAATTGGGGTACTGCTTTTGAGACCATCATGGACGAAGAACTGTCTGCTGCATTCATCGGTGACAAAACACCAGAACAAGCACTCGCTGATGCACAAGCACGTCTTGATGACTTTGCAATGTTTGGGCAATAAATCAAACTCTATCTTGATGCTTTAATCGGTATCAAGAAGCGTAACAACATTGGGCGAGTCTTCGGATTCGCCCAATCAATTTAAAGCAATGATTTCATAGTCCCAAAAAATTATTTCACATCATTTTCAAAGTTCTTATACAAATTCAAAATTCCATATATCTTCTATAGGAGGCAACATGTCTGATATGCCCCGTAATGAATATCCACGCCCACAATTTGTCCGTCAAGACTGGGCATGTTTAAATGGTGAGTGGCAATTTGAAATCGACCAAGGTGATAGTGGTATCCATCGTGGCTTACTTGACCGTGACCTCAAGGATACGATTATTGTCCCCTTTTGCCCTGAATCCAAATTATCAGGTATCGAAAATAATGATTATTACAATGCGGTTTGGTATCGTCGCCAAGTGACCATTCCGAGCGATTGGACAGGGAAACGTGTTTTACTCCATTTCCAAGCAGTCGATTATGACACAACGGTTTGGGTCAATGGTACAGAGGTCGGACGGCATCGTGGTGGATTCTCTCCATTTAGCTGTGATTTAGGGGATGTTGCTTCAGCAGGAGAAACTGTCACGCTTGTCATTCGCGCTCGTGATTATGGCAAAACGCCTCAACCCCGCGGTAAGCAAGCTCGTGACTTTGGTCCACAGGGCGCAATATATGTCCGTACAACAGGTATTTGGCAGACTGTCTGGATGGAACCTGTACCAGAGGTTTCGTTGCGTCGCCCTCGCCTCACACCTGATGTCGCTAACCAAGTGATTCGCCTTGAGCAACCCATCACCAATAACAAAAAAGGCTATCGTCTACGCGCAACCCTATCCGACGCGAATGGTGAAATCGTTACAGCCGAATGTTCTGCTGAATATGATTTATCACCCCGTCTTGATTTACCCATCCCTGATGACCGTAAGCAACTCTGGTCAATTGAAAACCCACACCTCTATGATGTCGAAGTGTCACTCATTGATGGTGAAGGCAATATCGTTGATACGATTCAGAGTTATGCGGGTTTACGCAGTGTCTCGATTGATGGCAAAGCGATTAAGATTAATAATAAAGTGGTCTTCCAACGCCTCGTTCTTGACCAAGGTTATTATCCTGATGGGCTGATGACGGCTCCTAGTGACCAAGCCTTAATTGACGATATTCAACTCAGCATTGATGCGGGCTTCAATGGTGCACGTTTACATCAAAAAGTCTTTGAAGAACGCTTCCTCTATCATGCTGACCGTATGGGCTATATTGTATGGGGCGAATTTGGGGATTGGGGATGTAGTCATAATGGCCCCCTGAGTGGTGAACATCAAAAACCAGGACCGGACTACATTACCCAATGGCTCGAATGTCTTGAACGCGATTATTCACATCCAAGCATTGTTGGATGGTGTCCGCTGAATGAGACATGGCAGATGGTGACCGACAATATTACTGCACTTGATGATGTGACACATGGCATGTATTTAGCCACAAAAGCAATGGACGGCACACGCCCTGTCTTAGATACCTCAGGGTATTCACATCGCGTCATCGCTGCGGATGTTTATGACAGCCATGATTATACGCAAGACCCTGCAACCTTTGCTGAACGTCATGCTGGATTAGCGGAAGATGATCCTTATCTCAATAGTGCAGGTGAGGCGTGGCTTTCCACTCGTTTGATTAGTAGCACACAATGGTCAGTTCCCTATGTTGGACAACCTTACTTCGTCAGTGAATTTGGTGGTATTTGGTGGAATCCTGACATCAAAGAAGGCGAAGATTCTTGGGGATATGGTGACCGCCCGACTAGCCTTGAGATGTTTTATGATCGCTTTGAAAAATTATGTGCCATCCTATTGGATGATGTGAACATGTTTGGCTATTGCTATACACAACTCACTGACATCTACCAAGAACAAAACGGCATTTACAAATATGATCGTGGCGTAAAATTCGATATGGAGCGCATTCGTAACGCCCAAATCCGTCCTGCCGCAATTGAACTGGCTGGTAAGGAAGACTAGTGACCTTATGACAATTGCAAAATCCAACCGTCCACCTGCCGTACCATTAGTCGTCAATGACCCCTATATGAGTGTCTGGTCAACGACAGATAATCTAACAGATGATGATACAAAGCACTGGACTGGAACATCGCAACCGATGTTTGGTCTTATCCGTATTGATGGACAACCTTACCGCTTCATGGGTGGGGATACACGTTTTGTCCCAATAGATATTCCGATTATGGAACAGACAGCTATATCAGTTGAGGCAACACGCACAATTTATACATTCGAGACAGCTAAAGTCCAACTGACAGTCACATTCATGACACCTGCTTTACCGCATAATCTGGATTGGATGTCGCGTCCTGTTACATATATCGATATGTCAGTCAAATCGAATGATAATCAAGCTCATGATGTCGCACTCTATCTTGATATAAGCGGACATTGGGTGGTTGATAACCCTGCACAGAAAATTGTGTGGGGTCGGCATCATCTAGGTGAACGTGATGTATTGTGGATGGGGTCGCAAGAGCAAGCCATGTTACAAAAATCAGGCGATGATCTCCGCATCGATTGGGGCTACTTGCATGTAACCTCAATTCAACCTAGTCAAGGTGGTTTGGGATTAAATATCGATTTACAGACCGCCTTCGCACAATCTGGTAATCTGCCCTCTCATGATAATACCGACATGCCCCGTCACATAGACAGTCGCCCACCCAATCCATCCCTCGCTTGGGCATATAAACTCGGCACAGTATCAAATGAAGCAAAATCTTGGCAGATTGTCATTGCTTACGATGATGGCTATTCGGTTGAATATATGAACCGCAAGTTACGTCCATACTGGCGTAAAGATGGTTGGACAGCAAGTGACCTCGTTCAAGCCTCAATCGATGAATATGAGGACATCAAGCAAGCCTCTATTGACCATCAACAAGAATTGCGTGCAGACTTACAGGACATCGGCGGTGATGAGTATGCGTATATCTGTGCATTAGCCTTTCGTCAATGTATCGCTGCCCATAAGCTGGTGATTGATGCCAATGGTACACCGCTCTTCTTTTCTAAAGAAAACTTCAGCAATGGTTGTATGGGGACAGTTGATATTACCTATCCATCAAGTCCCTTCTTCCTCTTATTCAATCCTGAGGTTATGGAAGCCATGCTGACCTTCATCATGGATTATTCGTCCTCATCGCGCTGGAAATTCCCATTTGCACCGCACGACATCGGGCGTTATCCGCTCGCGAATGGTCAAGTATATGGTGGTGGCGAAGAGACTGAACATCGTCAAATGCCTGTCGAAGAATGTGGCAATATGCTGATTATGGTCACGGCACTTTGCAAAGTGCGAGATGATATTAGTTATGCTCAATCTTATTGGGACACACTCACAACATGGGCGGAATACTTACTTGATAAAGGGCTTAATCCTGAAAATCAGCTTTGTACAGACGATTTTGCAGGGCATCTAGCACACAATGTCAATCTATCGGTCAAAGCATTGGTCGGAATTGCCTGTTATGGGTGGCTCTGTGAACAAAACGGCATGATTGAACGGGCTAAGGATATTCGGTCTCAAGTTGAAGGTATGGTAGATGAATGGGTCAGTATGGCAGATGATGGTGACCATTACCGCCTCACATTCGATAAACCGGATACATGGAGTCAGAAATATAACCTGGTCTGGGATAAGATTCTTGACTTGAATTTATTCCCTGATGAAGTCTTTGAAAAAGAACTTGCATACTATAAAACTCAACAACTGAATTATGGCTTACCACTCGATAGCCGTGATACCTATACTAAGCTCGATTGGATTGTATGGACAGCTAGTTTGACAAACACAAAACAAGATTTTCAATTTTTCACTGCTCCAATTTATCAGTGGCTCAATGAGACTCAAAGCCGTGTTCCCATGACAGATTGGTACTATGCCGATAGTGGATTGCAGGTACGTAAAATGCAGGCGCGGTCAGTTGTCGGTGGTGTGTACATCCGAATGTTATACGATAAAAACCTGCATCAGAAATGGTTGAGTAAGTAACAATAAAGAAAGTTCATATTAGGGATGCAAAAAATTAGACCTGTTTTAATCATTCTGATACTGTTTAGCGTAGCTAACGCCTCACTATATGCTGATGAATTATTATTTGAGGATATTAGCACAGAGGCAGGTATCACATCAACTCATCATGCTGTTTGGGATGATAGTGCTCCCGAACTGTATCCAGATGGATACCTGGCTGCGGGTTCGGCATGGAGTGATTACAACAATGATGGCTGGGTCGATCTGTTTGTAACAGGCAACCTTGACCCGAATGTCCTCTATCACAACAATCAAGATGGTACATTTTCAGTGTCTGAGTTCGCAGAGATTCTCAGCCTACCCGATGTACCGACTGGGGGTGCAGTCTGGGCAGATTATGATAATGACGGTTGGCGTGACATTTATGTTTTGAATATGGGGGCAAATCGGCTCTTTCGGAACCTCGCTGGAAACGGCTTTAAAGATGTGACATTGGAAGCTGGTGTTGGCGATGTTGGCAAGGGTACGACTGCGGCATGGGGTGACTACAATAAAGATGGTTACTTAGATTTATATGTGGCGAATTGGTCATGTATACCAGCGTGCAGACTCGTTGATTTTTCGCGCAGTCGGGATGTGTTATATCAGAACAATGGAGATGGCACTTTTACGGATATGTCAGGATTATTATTATATGAAAAACTTTTGGGCGCAGGTTTTTCTGTCAGTTTTGTGGATTATGATAACGACCTCGATTTAGACATTTATGTGGTCAATGATAAAGCTGTGAACCCTATAGGTAATGTACTATGGCGCAATGATGGCGAAGGCTGTTCTAATTGGTGTTGGACAGATGTGTCAGAGGTATCCAACACTGATTCTGTTGTTCACGGCATGGGTCTTGCTATCGGTGATTATGACAATGACAATGACCTCGACTTCTATTTTTCTAATATGGTTCGTGAGATGGTATTATTAGAAAACCAAGGTGATGGTACGTTTGATAATGTAACACGGGATGCAGGTGTCCATTATGTTACAGGGGATTCCGTTGGCTGGGGGACAGCCTTCCTCGACTTTGATAATGACGGCTGGCTTGACCTCTACCTTGCCGCTACAGGATTATCACCCATATATGGCAAAGCTGGAATGCACTATCAATATCCTGATATGTTATATCACAATAATCATGATGCGACATTCACACCACTTGAACCTATGTTATTCTCGACAAAAGACCCCTTGCCAACGATGGGCATGAGTACCGCTGATTTTAATAACGATGGTTGGATTGATTATGCCTTGACGATATGGGATGATGGGCATCAGCTCTATCAGAATATGGGACGCTATGGTGATGAAAACAACTGGCTTAGTATAAACTTGATGGGTGGTCGTGACCTATCCCTTGACCCATTTGGAACTCGTGTTGTAGTTACAACAGTTGATGGGCTTGTGCAAATCCGTGAACTCAAGTCAGGGTCAAGTTTGGGGGCAGGAAATGACCTTACGCTACATTTTGGTCTCGGGGAATCGACAATAGAGCAAGTCGTTGTTCACTGGTTAAATGGCGAAGTCGATATTTATACTAACATTGAAGAAAATCAGAGATGTGTGATTTCGGTTGAGGTTGCTGTATGTCCAAATATGTGACTACTGCTTCAGATTATCTCAATATTAACGACTTGCATTAAGATTGCACATGCAGCCGATGCAGCTGGCAAAACGGTGATATTATATGCAGGTGGATGTACGCCTTAGGGACAGCACTTTTCGCTAGCGATGAATAATGTCCCTTGGTTAGAATCGCCTCCTGGTGTCCCCTTATCAGAATCAACTTTATTACCTAATATGCCATTGCAAAAGAGGGTTGCTTAGAAATTAATGATGAACCGAGCTTTGGCATACAGATTGAAGACGATTGGATTGAACCATTCTTTGCATAATTGTATTGACTATTCGATAAGAGCTATTGAGCAATAGACTCAAAACTGCGTTAAAGCTTAAATTATTTTGTACATGCTGATATTAAAAGTAAATTATTGGCAGAGCTATTGACGCGGACATTGCCCGCACAAAACCCAGTACCATTTCGCCCAGGGACATCACATTTACACTCGGCTGCGAACCCGACCTCATCAGATCGTGCGCTCCAGCAATGGATTCATTATCACTCAGCAAAAACATGAGGCTGTTAGCTATGGTGACAATATAAAAAACATCAATTAACGTACAAACTTTTTGCTGATCTCGTATTTTGTTGTATGCTTCTAATGATTATTATGTTCGCCAAAATCAAAATAGAGTGTTTTTTTGTAAGGGCGGAACATGTTTCACCCTACATACCTGTTTTTATCTGATGACAGTTACTCCATTTTGGGAAAGCTCATCTCAAAACACAATTGGCGATGGTATTGAACGATCAGTGAGTAATATTTTATAAAATATTTTCGGAATAAAATTATGCTTTTTACTTGGCGATTATCCTTGTCTATTTTTTGTCTGTTGTTGAGTGTGCCCTTTGTATGGGCGCAAGGTATCAATGGTGAAACGATTGTTGTAGGATTTTCTCAAGTCGGTACAGAAAGTGAATGGCGTATTGCGTTTACGAATGCAATTCAAGCAGAAGCCGAAATACGTGAGATTACATTATTTTTCTCTGATGCCGAAAACAATCAAGACAATCAAATCACAGCACTCCGTTCTTTTATTGCACAAGATGTAGATGCGATCATCCTTGCGCCTGTCATTGAAACAGGTTGGGATGAGATATTGGAAGAAGCTCAAACCGCACAAATCCCAGTTGTCATTATTGATCGTAATGTTACAGCAGATGAATCCCTCTATTTAACACGGGTCTCATCGGATTTCGTTCATGAGGGTCGGTTAGCAGCTGCTTGGTTGGTACAAGCAACAGCAGGTCGTTGTAAAATTATCGAACTAGAGGGAACAGTCGGTTCAAGTGCCGCGCGTGATCGCCAGATAGGGTTTCGTGATGTCATTGCATTGTTCCCCGATATGAATGTTGTTATTTCTCAGCCTGGTGATTTTCGACGAATTAACGGTCAAAAGGTGATGGAAGGTATTCTCAATACAGAAAATATCAAGGATTTTTGTGCCGTCTGGTCGCATAATGATGACATGGCAATTGGTGCGATTCAGGCAATTAAAGATGCAGGATATGACCCCGGTGATGATATTTTGATTGTCTCGGTAGATGCGATTACAGATATTTTTCTCGCCATGATAAATGGGGATACAAATGCCACGATTGAACTGAATCCCAATATGGGTGCGGCGGCGTTGGACGCGATTTTAGCGTATTTTCGAGGAGAACCTATCCCTAAGTGGATTCCCGTCACAGGTGAAATCTATTTTCCAGACTCTGCCGCAGAAGAATATGCAAAACGTCGAGGCTAACACGGTCTGCGAATATATTACAAATTGTACAAATCTGATTGATTATCTATTAACCCAGTGGATTGATAAACTCATTTATGGCTAATTCTAAACGACCAACAATGCTTGATGTTGCTAAATTATCGGGTGTATCCTATCAAACGGTATCGCGCGTCATCAATAATCATCCCTATGTATCCGATGATACCCGTGAAAAAGTGCAACAAGCGATTGATACACTAAACTATCGCCCCAGCAAAGCGGCTATTAATTTACGGGCGAAAATGTCAAAGACAATCGCAATCATCTTATATGGCAGTTGGTTTAATGGACCTGTTCAGATGGCATTAAATGTTGAGATGGCGGCTAAAACTAGCGGATTCGATGTGATACTCAATAATGTCACCGAAACAGAACAACAAGTCGAAGATGCACTCGAACATGTCAGAGATTGGGGCGTTGATGGCATTGTTATGATTATTCCTGCTCATGGCTTGCCAATGAAGAAAATTTATGCTATCTGTGATGATATTCCGATTGTTTTTATCGACTCTTATCCATCCGAAGGTGCGCCTTCTATCGTATTAGACGAAGCAGAAGGTACAAAGCAGATTATCGAACATTTGATAGGATTGGGACATCAAAACTTCTGCGAGATTAGCGGACCTCAAGATTGGTATAGCGCGCGGATACGCCATCGTACCTGCTTAGATGTATTAAAAGCACATAATCTCCCGGAGCCAACCTCTATGGAGAGTAATTGGACAACATCAGGAGGGTATCAAGCAACCCGTCGGGCATTAGAGCGCAGTCAACCATTCACGGCAATTATCGCAGCTAATGATAGTATGGCATTCGGCGCATATCGTGCTTTACATGAAGCAGGATTATCTGTTCCGAACGATGTATCTGTTGTAGGGTTTGATGATATAGAAGAAGCTACCTATTTCACACCACCCCTAACCACAGTACGTCATAACTTTATTCAACTCGGAACAGTCGGCTTTGAGTCGCTCTTGCAAGTTATTGATGATCCCGATAAAGTCATCGAACAGAAGGTTATTAGCTCGCGTTTGATTATCCGAAGCAGTACCGCCCCGATCCAAAGTTAGCTGAGTGTCTATCCGCTAGTGAACCGCCAAGTTATAGCAAAATCACCTATAAAATGGACAAATATAATTTAGGTTCAGCTTTTAAGCGTGTATTTTTTCTCATGCTGACTTGCTGACCGCTCTTATCCTAAAGATGAGTAAAATCTATTTTGAACGATACGCCTACCATTAAATATTGAAATATAACCCAATTTTATTAAATCTCTTGACAGATTTATTATTTTGATACACAATATCTGTGAACGTTCACACATAGATAGATTCCAATTATGGAAACGGTTAACGATTTTTTTTGCTACAATATGTGAACGATCACATAAATAGAAATATTGTTTGTACGAATAGATTATTTTGGACTTTTATTTACGCTATTTTACAGTCACTTATATTGTCCTCAGCGTTATAAATCTATTGCCCTACTCCTACTATTCGCGCAAACCACCAACCTTATATACGAACATCATCTGAATGCTTTTTATTCAGAGATGCCCGTAAGTTTTATAAATTGAGTAGAGGGGAAACTATTTGCCGAATGGTTTTGTAATACATACACATCCACTTATTTTCATTCATGTTGAGGAGATTTACATAATGCGTTTTCTAAAAATTTCGATAATTATGAGTATTCTTTTGGGATTATTCATCCCTGCTGCATTCGCCCAAGAAACAGGTGAAGGCTTGACAATTGGCTTTTCACAAGTCGGTTCAGAAAGTGCTTGGCGGACAGCTTTTTCTGATGCAATCAAAGCTGATGCAGAAGCACGTGGCATTAACTTATTGTTCTCTGATGGTCAACAAAAACAAGAAAATCAACTCGCTGCTTTACGCTCCTTTATTGCACAAGGTGTTGATGCCATTATCCTTGCACCCGTTGTCGAAACAGGTTGGGATGAAGTTCTTCAAGAAGCAGCAGATAACGAAATTCCCGTTGTGATTGTTGATCGTAACGTCACTGCTGATCCATCCCTATACATCACCCGTGTATCCTCAGACTTTGTACATGAAGGACGTTTATCCGCAGCATGGCTAGCCCAAGCAACAGCAGGTAAATGTGCAATCGTTGAACTACAAGGTACAGTTGGTTCGAGTGCTGCACTTGACCGTCAACAAGGCTTTAACGATGTGATTGCATTGTTCGCTGATATGGAAATTGTTCAATCACAATCTGGTGATTTCACCCGCACAGGCGGTAAAGAAGTGATGGAAAGTTTCCTCAAAGCAATGGATCCAGCAGATATTTGTGCAGTTTGGGCGCATAATGATGATATGCTCATCGGCGCAACACAAGCTATCAAAGAAGCAGGACTTGACCCAGCAGACGACATCTTGACAATTTCAGTGGATGCCATTCCTGACATCTTCCTTGCAATGTCCGAAGGCGATGCAAACGCAACTGTTGAACTAAGCCCAAATATGGGTGGTCCATCATTTGATGCCATCGTTGCACACCTTAATGGTGAAGAATTACCAGCATGGATTCCAGTTGCAGGTGGGATTTACTTCCCTGATACAGCCGCAGAAGAATATGCAAAACGGAGTGGGAACTAATCACTAAATTTTAGTGATAGCTCCCCCAACTGTCATTTGATTAGACAATCTGCTTTGCAACACAATGCCTACCAAGCCGTGGCAAAGACAGACCTCTGAAAATCAGATAACAGGTAATTCAATTATACTCAGGGGTAGTGATGATGCTACCCCATGAGGCAAACCGTAGACATTACTTGAAGGTCAACTATGATTGCTGTTAACGAACAATCCCCTTTATTACAAACAAGAAATTTATCTAAATCATTCGGAAATGTTGATGCACTCACAACAGTAGACTTCAACTTATATGCAGGTGAAGTTCATGCTGTTCTTGGTGAAAATGGGGCGGGCAAGTCCACACTCATCAAGCTGATTACAGGTGTTTATAAAAAAGATAACGGGCAAATATTATTAAGTGGTGACGAAATCCAGCCCAAAAGCCCACACCATGCTCAAGAATACGGTATCAGCACCGTTTATCAAGAAATCAACCTTATCCCGACTTTATCGGTTGCAGAAAATATTTATCTAGGTCGCCAACCGATGCGCTTTAATTTTATTAATCACCGCGAAATCAATACTAAAGCATCGGAATTATTAAAACGCTTTCATATAGATATTGATGTCACGCGCACCTTATCGCACTATTCTATTGCTATCCAACAATTGGTTGCAATTGCGCGCGGTGTTGATATGTCCGCGAAAGTGCTGATTTTGGATGAACCAACAGCAAGCCTTGACCGCAATGAGGTCAACTTATTATTTGAGGTCGTGCGTCGTCTTAAAGAGCAAGGCATTGGTATCTTAATCATTACCCATTTTCTCGATCAAGTGTACGAAATATCAGACCGCATTACAATTTTACGAAATGGGCAAAAAGTAGGCGAGCATTTCACCACAGAACTCCCCCGACAACAACTCATATCAGAGATGCTTGGTAAAGAACTCACCGCCGCCCTCAGTAAGTCCGATAATAGTGCCGCCATAGCCAAGCAAGATATGCTCTTAGAAGTCAGGAATTTATCGCGTAAGGGGATGCTTGAGCCATTTGACATCGACATCCACAAAGGCGAAATTGTTGGGTTGGCAGGTTTATTGGGGTCAGGTCGGACAGAAGCCGCGCTCTTGATGTTTGGTATCGAAAATTCTGATTCTGGCGAAATTTTTATCAACGGTGAGAAAGTAAACCTCAGGTCGCCTCGTCAAGCCATCCAACATGGATTTGCACTATGTCCTGAAGATCGCAAAATCGAGGGGATCATTGGTGAACTGACGGTGCAAGAAAATATTATTCTTGCGCTCCAAGCCAAACAAGGCTGGTTACGCCATATTCCTTACAAAAAACAACGCGAATTAGCCGATGAAATGATAGAAGCCCTACATATTGCGACACCTGATGCACAAAAACCTGCGGGACAACTGTCTGGGGGAAATCAACAAAAGGTGATTTTGGCACGGTGGTTGGTATCCGAACCTGAATTATTGATTCTCGATGAACCGACCCGTGGTATTGATGTCGGCGCACATGCGGAGATTATCAATATTATCAAACGGCTCTGTCAGCAAGGGATTTCCCTACTCGTCATTTCATCGGAATTGGCAGAAGTCGTTGATTATAGTGATCGGGTGGTGGTATTACGTGACCATAAAAAACTGACTGAATTTATTGGCGATGACATCACAGAAAACGCCATTATGCAGGCAATTGCAGAGGGTTAATCATGGAAAAGACAATTCAGAACGACGATGAAGCGATAACGATTGGCGCAAGATGGACTAAATTATTCGCATCCAACCGACAAGCCTTCTGGACACTGTTGGCATTAGCGACAATATTAATCATAAACCGTATCATCTCCCCCGATTTCTTCTCGATTGAGGTCGTGCAGGGGCGATTTTTTGGTAGTTTAATTGACATTCTTAATCGTGGCGCGCCTGTGATCCTCCTCTCGATTGGCATGACACTCGTCATCGCAACCAAAGGTATTGATTTATCAGTGGGTGCAGTGATTGCGATTTGTGGGGCAGTGGCGGCGGTACTCGTTTCTACAACAGATATTCACCCCATCATTGTTATTTTTATCAGTATCTTTGTGGGTGTTTTATGTGGGTTATGGAATGGTGCGTTGGTCGCCTTTTTCGATATTCAGCCGATTGTGGCAACCCTAATCTTGATGGTGGCTGGACGAGGTATTGCCCAGATGATTACCGAGGGGCAGATAGCGATTTTTAATAACGAGATATTGAGCTTTTTGGGAACAGGTGTCATCTTAGGGATTCCATTCCCGATTTACTTATCCCTTATCGTACTCATTATTGTTTATTTGATTGTACGACAAACTGCACTCGGCTTGATGATTGAATCCGTTGGGGCAAATGATCGCGCGAGTTTTTATACGGGTATCAATGCCCCTATGATTAAGCTACTCGCCTATGTTTTTTCGGGTGTGTGTGCCGCCCTCGCTGGGTTAATCCTGACCGCCGATATTAAGGGAGCAGATGCCAATAATGCAGGATTATGGCTCGAACTGGATGCCATCTTAGCTGTTGTAATTGGTGGCACATCCCTAAATGGTGGACGCTTTTATCTCGGATTGAGTGTGATTGGCGCATTGATTATCCAAAGTGTAGAAACTGGGATTTTATTAAGCGGGTTGCCACCCACATTTAACCTCATTGTCAAAGCAACTGTTATCTTGGCAGTCTTACTTATGCAATCGGATATTCTCCGAAGTTATCTATATGATCTATTCAGATTTAGGAAAAAATCATGAAATCACGAATTTTTCCCCTCCTTATCACATTTGCTGTTTTCCTATTGCTCTATCTCATGGGATTTCAGCGTTTTGAAGCCTTTGGAACAACGCGCGTTATCGCTAATTTTTTAACGGATAAGGCGTTTCTGGGTGTGGCAGCAGTTGGTATGACATTTGTGATTATCTCTGGCGGTATTGATTTATCTGTTGGTTCGGTCATTGCTTTCACAGGGGTATTTTGCGCCTTACTGATTGAAAACCTCGGTGTCCATCCGCTACTTGCATTTGGGATAGTCTTAATACTGGGTGCTTTGTTTGGCGGCATAATGGGAGCGGTCATTCATTATCTAGAAATCCCCCCCTTTATCGTCACACTCGCAGGCATGTTTTTAGTAAGAGGGTCGGCATTCGTCCTTAGTGAAGCCTCGATACCGATTACCCACCCCTTTTATTCTGATATATCCGCCATTTTCTATCGTTTCCCTGATAAAGGGAAGATCACCGTTATTGCGGGTATATTTCTTGTTGTCATGATCTTCGGTATCGGTTTAGCTCATTTTACGCGCTTTGGTCGCAACATCTATGCAATGGGAGGAGACTCAACATCGGCTTTGTTGTTAGGTGTCCCTGTCGCACGTACAACGATTGGTGTCTACATGCTCAGTAGCATCTTGGCGACACTGGCTGGCATTGTCTATTCATTCTATACACGCTCGGGGTATCCACTCGCAGCCGTCGGATTAGAACTGGATGCAATTGCGGCAGTGGTGGTTGGTGGTACACTACTTACAGGTGGTGTTGGTTTTGTTGCTGGCACATTCATCGGTGTGATGATACAAGGTGTGATTCAAACCTATATCACCTTCGATGGGACACTGAATAGTTGGTGGACAAAAATTGTCATTGGTTTTCTGTTGTTCGTATTTATTGCCCTCCAGAAAATCTTAAGTGATCAAAAGAGCATATTACGATTTTTTGGTAGATGAGTTAAAAACAACATTGTTTAGAAATACGAGTCTCGCGGTTAAACTGAATATTCTTGTCTTACTGGTGATGATCTTATTACTAGGCGGTGTTGGATTTCTGTTGGTACTGAATACACGAAACCTCACAGCAGAAATCGGTGGAGAACGTATTGTAGAAGAAGTGAATATCATTCAAAGTCGCTTAGCCGAGATTCAAAAAGAATTGATTGTTGATACCAATTTTATTGTCACGAGTGTGAGTTTTTTCCAAGCCGTGGGGCGAAGAGATGCTCAAGATACCAATAATATTATCACAACAGCCAATGCCTCACTCGGACTCGATGATATTACGATTGTCGATGGCGATGGCAAACGTCTCGTGGATACAGTGGTCGACGATGATATACGGCAAGAAGATGCCATCTTAGCCATTGCCCTCAAGGGTGAAACAACCATGGCGTTATTGATTGAAGAAAATGATGGGCAAATCGGAGTCAGTTTATCAACGGCTGCACCGATTGTCAGTAGTACAGGCAATATCCTCGGTGCAATCCAAATGAGCCGTTACATCAATAG
>CAYGTY010000110.1:0-20782 GCA_964352825.1 uncultured Anaerolineaceae bacterium | reverse complement strand
CGAAGCGGTTGATGACTCGGCATCAACCCTACAAAATTTCAATTTCTTTCGATCAGCTACTTAACAGCTTATTGATGTGTAAAAGGTCGTGAATTCATAAAAATTATCGTCTCTTCTAAGAATTAATTTTTGTGATATCAAACATGAATGAGTTGACAATCGATATACAACGCGCTAGATTATCCCACAATGTTGGCGTTAACAGACTATTTTTAATAATATACATCAAGTGGTTGTTATTTTCATCCAAGATGCCGTTATGCTCAAGTTCGATGCAGGACGGAAATCTCTCAACTGCGAAACATAGGTGAAAACTATACCTTGCTTGTCAATTTGCAGAAGAACTTGACTTACGCGGGATTGCGGCACCAAGCGGATAACTAATATGGAATTTGCATACCACGACCCTCATCTTTTCCCATCCCTATTGATGAGATAAGAGATTACATACAAGCTGTGTTAGGAGCTATACATGTCAGAAAAAGTAAGAACAATCGTTATCGGTGCTGGAAATATGGGTACGCACCACCTGCGGGATGTAATCCGTTTAGAAAACAGTGAACTCGTTGGGATTTGTGATAATGATGAAGCGGTACTCGATGAAGTTGATAAAATATATGATGTTCCGAAATATGCGAATTACCTCGATGCCATCAATAGTGGTCATGTTGATGCCATTATCATTTCGACACCCCACTACGATCATACACCGATAAGTATTGCGGCTTTGGAACTTGGGATTCATGTGTTGGTGGAAAAGCCGATCGCGGTTCATGTGAATGATGCTGCAAAAATGATTGCCGCATACGAAAAAGCACGTAAGACTTATCCAAACATTCAGTTTGCTGCTATGTTCATGCAACGGACATATGGGCAATGGCGCAAAATCAAAGAGATGATCGATAATGGTGATTTGGGTGAATTAATCCGCACAACTTGGCTCATTACAGATTGGTTTCGGACACAATATTATTACGATATGGGGGATTGGCGCGCATCATGGGAACATGAGGGCGGTGGTGTTTTGATGAATCAATCTCCACATAACCTTGATTTATATCAATGGCTGGTTGGAATGCCGAGCCAAGTCCGCGGTTTCGCTAAATTTGGTAAACATCACAACATCGAAGTTGAGGATGAAGTGACAGCTTACTTTGAACATGCTAATGGAATGATTGGTCACTTCATTACAACAACCGCCGAATCGCCAGGTACAAATCGCTTAGAAATTGTTGGCGAGAATGGCAAACTGGTATACGAAGATGGTGAATTAGTCTTCTATCGAAATGCACATTCATCAAGAAAGCAAATTGCGGAAGCTCAAGCAGGGTTTGAGAAAGTGAAGTTCACCAAAGAGGAAATTAGCTTTGAACATCACGGTCAACCGGGTCATGGGCTTGTTATTGAGAACTTTGCAAATGCAATTTTGGACAGTTCAGTTTCATTGATGGCGCCCGCAATTGAGGGGATTAACTCGGTCATGTTAGCGAATGCAATCATTTTGTCATCTCATCAGAAGGAGACAATAGAGTTACCACTTGATGGAGATGCTTTTGTGGCACTACTGGACAGTTTTATTGCCCGCCCACCCACATCATAAAGGCTGTACCCGATAAAAATATTTAGTTTGCTTTGAATCACATTAGGATATGCGATTATGACAAAATCTATATTAGCGGCACAACTTTTTACCATCCGCGACTTTACTAAAACAAAGGCTGACTTTGCTTCCAGCATGAAAAAAATAGCTGATATTGGCTATACAGCAGTACAAGTTTCTGCGATTGGTCCAATATCACACGAAGATGTTTTACAAATTTGCAATGATAACGGACTGACAATTTGTATTACCCATATTGGCTATGATAAGTTAAGCGATAATATTGATGAGGTGATTGAACAGCATCACTTATGGGGAACAAAACATGTCGCAATTGGTAGTATGCCCCGTGAATTTCGCACAGGTGAAGATGGCTACAAACGCTTTGCTGAGGTAGCAAATGGGATTGGTGAAAAACTTCATGCGGCTGAACTTACCTTTAGTTATCATAATCATAGCTTTGAGTTTGTGAAATTTGGAGATCGTACTGGGCTTGATTTAATCTATGACGAAACCGATCCGAAGTATGTCCAAGCCGAGTTAGATACCTTTTGGGTACAACATGGTGGGGCAGACCCAGTGGAGTGGATTCTGAAGTTAAAAGACAGAATGCCTGTCATCCACTTGAAGGATATGGTTATCAGCGATGAGCCATCACCAGATTTCATGGGTGGTGTTAACCAACTGATGGCAGAAGTTGGTGAAGGCAACATGAATTTTGATGCGATTCTTGATGCCTGTGTTAAAGCGAATGTTGAATGGTACGCGATTGAACAAGATATTTGCCAGCGTGACCCATTTGAAAGTCTTACCATGAGCTATAATAATCTAAAAGCTAGAGGATTGACTTAGGGTCTTTAATATGGAAAAAGCAATTTTTATTCTACACGATGACGTTCACCGAATCGTCTATCCAGCAGATATATATGATGCGATTAAAACGAAGGTTAACGTTGTAGAAACACCTTTCTCTGCTGAGTCTATTCAACAAAACCTCTCTATATTGGAAGATGTTACGGTCTTATTTTCAGGTTGGGGTGGTCCAAAGCTAGATGCAGACTTCCTTGCACATGCGCCAAATCTGAAGGCTGTATTCTATGGGGCAGGGTCTGTACGTGGTTTGGTAACACCTGAGTTCTGGGAACGTAATATTATCTTGTGTAATACGGCAAGTATCAATGCTGAACCTGTTGCTTATTTTACTTTTTCTCAAATTTTATATGGGCTTAAGGGTGGTTGGCATCATGTCAGATTTAGAGATGCTTATCAAGAAAAGAAAAAGATATTCAATGGGATAAACGGTAGCACAGTAGGCATTATTTCCTTAGGATATATTGGACGACGAGTATGTGAGCTATTAAAGCAATTAAACATCAGAATACTCGTTTATGATCCCTTTATGACAGATAATGATGTGAGGTCATTGGGTGGTGAACGCTGTGATTTAGAGACTATTTTCCGTGAGTCTGATGTAGTATCACTTCATACACCGCTTCTTGATGAAACGCGAGGTATGATTTGTGGTCATCACTTTGACATGATGAAGCAAAATAGTGTATTTATTAACACAGCACGAGGTGCAATCATCCATGAAAATGAGATGATCGCTGTCTTGCAAGACCGTCAAGATTTGATTGCTATTCTTGATGTTACTCACCCTGAACCCCCTGAACCTGATTCACTCCTTCTTACATTACCCAATGTTGTTCTAACACCCCATATCGCAGGTGCTATTGGCTCAGGGGAAATTCGAGAGTTCGGTGTCACGATGTTGGCAGAATTAGAACGCTATCTAGCTGATCAACCTTTACAATGGCAAGTCACGTATGACAAGTTTGTCCATATGGCATAATTAACAATCAGACAATTGTAGGGGCTGTGTCTTGCCCAGCTCTCCAAATGTTAAACTAAGCTGCTACTAAATTCAGATTATCCATTTTTAAACAACATACACGCAAAGTTGAAGTGATTGCCCTATCTGCCTCGAAATTTTGTCTGTTCGAGAGCCTTGTGATATAGTATAGCTATTATTAAATCAAAATAAATTTAGTATATATTGGGTGTTGTATTCGTAATGGCAGATCGTTCTGGGGAAACAATCCGTGACTACAAACTCATCCGCAAGGTTGGGGAAGGAGAGTTTGCGTCAGTATACGAAGCACTCCATATCACCCTCGAAGTCATCAGAGCTATTAAAATCATTCACGCCCGCCATATGGTACAACATGGTTCGATGGAGCGTTTTAAATCCGAAGCACAAATGATTGCTCGTCTCAATCATCCACACATTGTCCGTCTATACGAATTCTGGATTGATGATGATGGTGCATATATTGCTATGGAATGGATGGCTGGTGGCAGTCTAGAATCCAGACTTGCACTAAAGTCGCAATTCACTCCGATTGAAGTGAATGAGATACTCCAGAAGATTGCTCCTGCATTAAGTGCCGTTCATCGTCAACAGATTGTGCATCGCGACCTCAAACCTGCCAATATCATGTTCGACGGTGAGCAGAACCCGTATGTAGCTGATTTTGGTCTGGCTAAATGGAATATACAACCTACTCATATCTCGACATCCAATGCAGCAATTGGAACTCCTGCATATATGCCGCCCGAACAAGTGGAATCTGGTGATTCAAATATAACAGGTGCAGCGGATATCTACAGCCTAGGCATCATTATTTATGAAATGCTGGCAGGGAAACATCCCTTTGATGGCACTACTGGGCTCGTTGAAATGATTTTACATCAATTGCGAGATGCTTTGCCTCTGCTCCAAGATATGTCATTGGGAATACCTGAATCGATAGATGATATAGTGCAGAAAGCGACACAGAAAGACCCCAACCAGCGTTACAACGATATTTTAGAATTTGCAACTGCCTTTGCGGCGATTATAGATATACCTCCTGTGACTTCACTGACAACTAGCCATCTGGCGGCGATCTCTGGTGAGGTTGAACCACGCGGAGATGTTTATGCACATGTTTACAGGCATTCAGGGGCTGTGCTGGAAAAACCAAGACGACTTGTTGGTCGAGACAAAACGGTTGATAGGGTGTTGTCAGAAATTCAGCATAATGAGCGTGTACTACTGCATGGGTTGGCAGGTATGGGCAAGACATCTACAGCGGCAACGATTGCGGCAAAATATCTTGAGAATGCAGAGGACGTGGATCGGAAGGTTATCTGGATTGAACTGGGCAAACAGACCGCTGATACATTCTTTGACGCGATAGCCAATGTACTGGGTGAACAATCCACATTATCAAACAAAACAGGTGATCAGTGTATCTTAGCGATGCGTGAGATGTTGTTGAAACAGCAAAATACCTTGCTTGTGATTGACAATATCTGGAATGAGCAAGCTATGATCCCAATTATGCGCAGTGTTCCGCATGACATTCCTGTACTCATGACCTCGCGAAAGCTATTGTCAATCGATGGTATTTTGATTGAAATTGAACACCTTGATACTGACGACGCGCTCGATCTATTACAATTGCATACAGGTAGAACTTTTAAAGAGACCAAGTCTGCTCAACGTTTACTGGAAACTCTCGGGAATCATCCCTATGCGATTGAGCTCGCAGGGTCGCGCTTAAAAATTTATCGACATATTACACTCGAAAAGTTTATACAGGACATTCAGTCGGCACCACATGATACAGGACAACTCGGTGGCATAAAGAAGCGTGGCATCACCGAATTGCTTGATGAAAGTATGGCTGAACTAAGCCATGCTCTCCGCGACTTACTGATTACAATGGGCGGTTTATATACGACCTATGCTTCAATAGCATTGCTCTCAGAAATTGTGAAGCAAGATGAAGAGATACTGATAGAAAATCTGGCAGAAATCGAACGCAATGGCTTAATACGGCTTCACTTAGGGAGCGGGAATATACCCTTCTATCGGATGCACGACTTGACCTATAGTTATCTCTATGTGAAATTTATCAAAACAGAATCACGAAAGCAAATCGTATCTGGAACACGATGCTACATGCATAAACACGTCGAAGATTACGACATACTTGAATTAGACTTGATGAACATATTAGGGGCAGCTAGGTCTGGTCAGCGAAGTAATGACAACCAAAGTTTCAAGGAAATAGTGATGGCGTTGGTTGTTGATGCAGATTACTTAATGTCTCGTGGGCCGTCTAACCACATTATGTCATTGACTCATGATTGCATCGCTATCGCTGAAAAAGAAGCAGATTTGGAATCGGCTCACTATTTGTGGGTCAAAAAAGGCAATGTATACAAGTTTATTACAGCCCAATATGAATTAGCAATCGAAGCGTATATGAGATCCCTTGAATATGCAAGATTAATGAAGGATCAAGTGCGTGAAGCGACTCTTCTCGCACTAGTGGGTATCACACTTTTTGAATCAGATCAACTGAATGTGCAATATTATTTGAACGAAGCGTCTCGAATTGCTGACCTCACGGGCAATGCGGAGGTAATCGCAGAGATTTATTGTCAAATAAGCTACTATCACATAAATTGCGCTACACCTGACTTTACTGAGGCACAAAAACTCTGTGAACGAGCCATCGACCTAGTTAAGGATAATGAAACTGAGCGAAGTAGAAAAATTCTATTGACGGCGATGCGCAGCCTAGCAGCATGCCACACTGAATTAGGAAATCACGAAGATGCTCTTGAAATTGACATAGGTGCGCTGCAAATCGCCCAACAAGCGAAGAGCAAGTGGTGGATTGCGGAACTTCAGGAAAGTATTGCGGAGGATTATCATGCTATTGGAGAATATGCATACGCGCTACAGTATTTACGACTCGCTCATGATTTAGCAGCACAGAATGATTTAATTGATTTGACTCAATACATAAAAAGGTATGCGTTGGAGAATAACTATATTCTTTAAATTTGCTATTTCAGAAAGGTTGAACATGACAGTTAGAAACAGATATACGATGCCTCATAAAGACGTTCTTATAACCAAGCTATCAATTGTAGTGGCTTGCCTAGTAGTATTATGGTTTGCCAACAGTTTGATTCACGCCCAAAGTGAAGATCCAGATCCAAGGAACCCTGTATCCCCTCCAGCTGATAGTCGTGCTTGTACAATTCCGAAATTTGTTATCGATGGCACGGGTAGTAGAACAAATGCTGTTCCTGGTAGTGCTGACGTAGTCGCCGAGGAAAAGAAACAAGAATTTTTGTCAGAGTTCGGACTTGTTAATTTTGAAGACTTAGCTGACTTTCCAGTTATAGTGGAATCCGAATCGCCTGCCAATAAACATGTCAACATAATTGTGATTGATGATTTCACAACACAGCTTGCTCCAAGCAACGAAAACAACCAAACGCATGGTCACTATGTAAAGAGCATTGCTGAAAAGTTGAGAGACGTTGTGCAACCCAATGGTGGTATGGATATTACATATATCGATTACGGTGCAGAAGCTGATAGCCCTACGTTAGAAGCCGTTGTAAACGCTATAAATAAAGGATTGCCAGGTGCTGCACAAATCCCTGAAACCGATGACGTGGCTCATGTAGTTGTTATGAACGCCAGTTGGGTTCTGCTTACTTGCGAGGGTGATATTTTGTATGACCCATCAGATGACTTGATCATCCGATACAATGTCCCGCTATTTTACAGTATGCTGCAGGGTTTCGTTTTGCTGGATAGCAACGAACTTGAACAACTCATTGTAGAAACACAAGAATTAGTTGTGGAAGATCTTTACTATTATGAAGAATATGGTATTCAAGTTGAACCAAATTTTGAGCCATTCTTTCGGTATGAATATAGTGGATACTTGACCTTGGTCGATTACCTCATTGGTGTTTATAACTTGGCGGATGGATTTGAATCGCCTGAACAGTATTCTGCTCTGAGTGATGTAATCAGTGAAAAAATTTCGGCGACGGCTGCCATAGTCAACATATTATTGCCGCCTGAAATGCAGACCTACGATGTACAGGGTGAACAATCTGAATATGATGTAGATACTACACTAATCGAAAATGCTCTTGAAACTATTGACGTTTATGAAAATTTCGATAGTATTTTCGATCTTTCAGAGGTGAACGAAGCCATCAGTGCAACAACTGGTGAATCGCAGCTTAGTACAGCAGTTAATATGCAATTACTAGCACAATCACTGGTCTTGAACCGACATTTCATACACGACACAGATCGTATGTTGTTACAAGAACTATATCTGTTGCTTAATCGCCCACTCAGCAATGATTCAGTTACGTGGACCGTGGCCGCGGCAGGGAATAATGGTAACAGCATAAGCTCGACTCCGTCGAGTGCTCCTGCATCGTGGGGTGAAATAGTTGCGGCAAGCGGAAGTGTTGCCGATAATTCACAACTGTGGCCTAATTCGCAAAATGGTCAATTCCGGGCTCCAGCTGCTCTGCATAAAATTGACGATAATACCTGGGTTGTTGGAACATCATTCTCAAGTCCAATGGTGGCAGTAACCCTCGGCAACGCTATTGTAAACGGTTTGGAAAGCCAAGGTTGTAGCAAGTCTAGCTTAGCCACGATTCAGAAGGATAAAAACTATCTGTATTGGTTAATTTACGATCTATTTAGTAATGGCTGTGATGAAAACGCTATTGCGCAACCATAAACCAAAAACTTGACCCAACATCGGGCGTACTCTCAACTGAGATGCGCCCACCGTGTTTTTCTACTAGCTCTTTACAAATCGCCAACCCGAATCCACCACCTGTTGCCTGTTGTTTAGCATCACTGTCGAATTGTTTGAAGCGCTCAAAGATATGGGGGAGGTGCTCTTTTGGAATGCCGACACCTGTATCTTTCACACCGATAATAAGGTGCTTATCCTTCACGTGTGCATAGAGTTCAACTTGTCCTGTCAACGTGAATTTCTGTGCATTTGAGAGTAGGTTCATCAGTACTTGCTGTAAACGTACTGGGTCAATATTCAATGTTGGCAGGTTGTCTTCGATTGCCGAGACAAATTTCACACCCTCGCGCCAAGGTAATCCTACGCCGATTTTCTCTGCTTGTTTCAGAAATAGATTCATATCTGTTTCCGCTGGATGAATGTCCAATGACTGCAATTCGGCTTTACTGAGTGCGAATAAATCACTAACAAGTGCAGTAATCTGTTCTGTTGCATATACAGTACGTTCGACTAATGTTTGCTGTCTCTCACTGAGGTCACCTGTCTGAGGCATACCCAGCATATCCAGTGATAAGTTGGCTACGGCGAGTGAATTTCGCATGTCGTGGGTTAATTGCCCAAGCAAGGTTGTTCGCAATCGATTCGCTTCTACTGCGGCTTGCCAACTGTGTTCGAGTTCAGCGGTGCGTATTTGAACACGATGCTCAAGATCACTTACGATGCGTGCGTTTTCGATTGCAACAGCCACATGATTTGAAAATAATACCAGCGGTTCAAGGTCTTCCTGACGGAAAGCACCCGTAATTGTTCGATTTTCAACATATAATGCACCAATCACTTCTCCGCGTGTGGTTAACGGCACGCACATGACGGATCGACACTGTAGATTGAGCACACTGCTTTTCTCAGAATAATGATCGTCAGACAAGGCATCGATAATTACAATTGGCTTTTTTTGATTGATGACCTCGAATAATATAGACTGGCTCAAGTCATCCATATCGAAGTCTCGTTTGCCCATACTTGGTGAAGCCGCTTCGACTAAAGGGTGTCCGTTTTCTCCTATCAACACCAAATAACACAATTCAGCACCGATAATCTCGATAGTTGTGTTCATTGCAGTGTTAAGGACTTCTTCTAGATCCTGCGTTTCGGCGACTTGCTTGCTTAGCTGGATGATATGTTTAAGAAGTATCATATTTATTTTCAAGAGAAAGTACCTACCCGTTATTAGATGTCTATCCTACGACTATCGTACCCAACCTCGTTTCCAATCGCCAGTCTTAAAGAGCCGAACCACTATATTTAAGAGGTTTTTCGATTCTGTAATCAATATCACCATCTTGTTAGTATCGCAGGATATTTTAGTTTTCTCTCAAATTTTCTTTTGAGTGACTATTAGCCTAATGAATTAACCCTCAGATGTTAGAGAGCTACGGATACCGTATACGACTGTCTGAGCTTAATTGATTTAACTGTATAGACTTGAGAGCATATATTTATGTGCTTATGGACTGCTAATCCTGAGATAAGGTTTAACATGTTAAAATCTCACACATAATTTAACCATAATAGGGGGTACAAATGAAACGTATTGTTGTGACAGGGGGGAGCGGTAAGGCGGGGCGTGCAGTTGTCAGAGACTTATTAGAGCATGGATACGATGTGCTTAATGTCGATATTCAAGCGCCAGCAGAACGGCAAGGTCAATTTTTAAAAGTGGATTTAACGGATGGTGGTCAGGCATATGAAATTTTGCAGGGGGCTGATGCGGTTGTGCATTTGGCAGCTATTCCTGCCCCAGGTTTACAGACAGACCGTGTAACATTTGATGTCAATATGAGTAGTACTTATAATATCTTCTCGGCAGCAGTTGCTCTAGGATTAGAGCGAGTTGTATGGGCATCGAGTGAAACAACCCTAGGATTGCCTTTTGACCGTGAACAACCTGCTTATGCACCAATTGATGAAGAACATCCACCTTATCCAGAATCAAGCTATGCTTTATCTAAAATACTAAGTGAGGAAATGGCACGTCAAATGAATCGTTGGTCGGGTATTCCTTTTGTCGGTTTACGCTTTTCTAATATTATGGAACCTCATGATTATGCACGTTTTCCAAGTTTCCAAGCAGATGCAATGCTTCGGAAATGGAATTTGTGGGGATATGTGGATGCACATGACGTTGCACAAAGCTGTCGTGTTGGGTTAGAAGCGGATTTCTCGGGTGCTGATCATTTTATCATCGCGGCAGGTGATACTTGTATGGAACGAACAAATGCTGATTTAATGGCTGAGGTATTTCCAACAGTAAAATTGCGTGACGATATAGGTGAGCACGAGACATTGCTCAGCGTCGATAAAGCGAGAAAAGTACTCGGCTATAATCCTGAATATTCATGGCGTGATCTTGTATAACCATGATAAAACGACTGACTTTAGCTCGGAGGTATATTCGATTTTGAGTATACCTTTAGCTAATTATCCTCAAGTGAAACTCTAGGTGTCGCAGTTGAATTCCGTACAATAAGTTCTCCATCGAACTCTAATTGTGACCGTTTGATGAATGGATGTCGGATTTCATCTAAGAGCATTTTGACTGCCCATTGACCTTCTTTAAAGTGATTATAGGCAATAGATGTAATGGGTGGGTGATAGTCTTGTGCAAATTGGGTATTATCGAAAGAAACAATGGAAATATCATCAGGTATCGTTAAATCACACCTCTGGATGACGGATAAGCCTTCTACAGCATAGGTATCATTGACAAATACAATAGCTGTCACATCAAGATTTAAAGATAAAATCATCTCAGTGGCTGATACACCATCTCCAATTTGAATGAATCGTTCATCAATCGGTAGGTTCGCTTCTTTCAACGCTTCTTTATACCCTGCAATGCGATTATTGGTGTAATCATAATGTGCTTCACCACCAATAAATGCAATATTTTGATGACCCAAATCAATCAGGTGTTTTGTGAGGAAGTACCCATAGTACACTTCATCTCGTTCGATGCCTGATACTTGATACTTCTTAGCTTCTCGACCTAATACAATGCAGGGAAGTTCCAAATCGATTATTTTATCTAATATGGGTTCATGTTGTTCCGCACCAAAAATGATGACACCATCTGGGCGGAGATAATCTTCGGTAAGGTATAGATTGGAAACATGCTGTTCGGTTGCCTCTGGATTATTTGCAACCAGCCTCAATTGCACATTGTAGAGTTCAGCCATGTTTTGGATACCCTGTAAAACCAAACTAAACACACTACTTGACCTTAAGACAGGAGGGTGTAGAACCATCACTGAAAACGCTTGAGATTTTTGTAGGGTCTCTTGTCTCTCAGGCAGAAGTTTATCTGCACGGATAGATTCGAGTTGCATCTGTGCATCAAATACAGTTTTGCGCATTTGCTCAGATACACCCGATTTATTATTAAGCACAAGGGATACTGTACTTTTGGAAACGCCTGCAAATTCTGCTATTTCACGAACTGTAATCATATCATTCCAAAAATCACTAAACAGCTACTGGAAAAATATAGCAGTTCATGTTTTAATAGTCAAGCGAACGAACGAACAAATTTTGTCCATAATTTATTATTTTGTTTCAACCGAATGTTGGAGGTTGATATGGCAATACAAGCTGATGATTTTCGTAATGTCCTGCGTCATTTCCCTGCTGGGGTTACGATTGTGACGATTAAAGCAGGTGAAGAACAACATGGTATGACTGTTTCTGCATTTGCATCGGTATCTCCGAACCCGCCCTTAATTCTTGTCTGTATCGACCATCGTGGACGTGGACATGAATTGCTGGAACGTGAAGATGCTGTATTTGCAGTAAACATCTTAAAAAAAGACCAAGAAGACTTATCTAACCGATTTGCATTTTCTGATGAAGACCGTTTTGCTGAAGGCAATTGGACAACTGCCGAAACAGGTGCACCTGTACTAGAAGATGCTGCCGCATGGTTGGACTGTAAGATTTTTAACCGCCATGTTGCTGGAACACACACTATTTATGTGGGTGAAGTCCAAGCATGTAAGGTTGTTGATGATAATGCTGAACCGTTGGTTTATTGGAATCGTGATTATCGTAATCTTGACTTGGGTGCTGAATAAACCGATCGATAAAAAGATGTTACACCTAAATATTATGAACAAATAACGCAAAGATTTAGATTATTTTGAAGGAAACTTAAAATGATTGAAATTCGCTCTCCCCATTTGACAGGAGCAGAAGTGTCGTGGTTTTCTGCATTATGTAGCGATGATTATCGTTACTTAGGTGTTCCAGAGAATCATTTGAAAAGTACATTTGAACATACCTCCCAAATTACTCTCACTGCTGAAAAATATGGATTCCGTAATATCTTGTGTCCAAATTCTTATCAAGTTGGACAAGATACCATGAGCTTTGCTGCTGGTGTTGCGCCGATGACGGATAGTATAAATTTGTTGGTAGCTGTTCGTTGTGGGGAATATCATCCGCCGATGTTGGCACGGTATATCGCGTCCCTCGATCATATGCTAGAAGGGCGTTTGACGGTGAATATCATTTCGTCAAATATGCCGGGGGAACAATTGGACTCAGGTAGTCGGTATCAACGCTCACGTGAGGTTATCGAAATCCTCAAACAAGCATGGACACGCGATAACATCAATTATGAAGGTCAATTCTATAATATCAAACTCGATACAACAGACCCTGTCAGACCTTATCAACAAAATGGTGGACCTCTGCTTTATTTTGGAGGATATTCTCCTCCGGGTAAAGATTTATGTGCCGAACACTGTGATGTTTATCTGATGTGGCCTGAACCCGAAGAAAATTTACAGGCACATATGGAAGAGATGACAACCCGTGCGAAAGCATATGGACGGAAGCTCGATTATGGTTTGCGTGTGCATATGGTTGTGCGTGAAACAGAAGAAGAAGCGCGCGAACATGCACAAAGCCTTGTCTCTCGTTTAGATGATGATTTTGGTACAGAAATCCGTGAACGCTCACAAGATGCGAAATCGCTGGGTGTATCAATGCAATCTCAAGCACGGGAACAATCCGATGATGAAGGATATGTTGAGCCTCATCTGTGGACAGGTATCGGGCGGGCACGGTCTGGATGTGGTGCTGCACTTGTCGGTAATCCACAGCAGATTCTCGATAAAATTCAACGCTATATGGATATGGGGATTCGGGCATTTATATTCTCTGGTTATCCACATATTGAAGAATGTAAATATTTTGGTGAATTGGTAATGCCACACTTAGAAACAGTGTCTATGCCAATCGCACAAAACCGTATTCCAGAATCAACACCGATGACCCCTTTAGGGCTTGGACAACGTGGCTAGATGTTGAAGGTCACAATTGATTCTGATTTGTTTATCGACCTGCATTGTGTAGAAGAGACTATCCATGAAACATGGTAAAGAATTAAGAACAAAAGATTTGGCGAATAGCCCGCGCTTCAAATACCTTCCCGACTCAGATCGCTATTTGGTGGCTATCGAACAACCAAAATACAAGTTTAATGTGATTGGAACGGGGATTGTCGGGCAAGAACATATTGATGTGACTTACCTTGAAGGTCGTGCCAGTATACACGGTGTATATGATCCCAACCTAAGAAGTATTGAGGTTGCACAAGAGATACAAGCGCGCTGGTCAACACAAAATCTAAAAATATATGACTCCCTAGAAGATGCCTGTAATGACCCTGAAGTGGATGCACTGATTATCTGTACCCCCAATTACACACATTTGGATGTAGTTAAAGTGGCTGCCCAATCGGGTAAACATATTTTGCTAGAGAAACCAATCGCGACAACGGTTGCTGATGCCTATGAGATTACACGAATCGCAAATGAATATTCGGCAGTGTTTCAAGTTGGTCTGCAATATCGTTATAAATCTATCTATGTAGAAGCGATTCATGAAGCAATTGACCGCCAAGTTGTTGGTGATATTAAGCTGATTAGTATGCAAGAACACCGCATTCCATTTTTGGACAAAGTCAATCAATGGAATAAGTTTGCGAAATATTCTGGCGATACCTTAGTTGAAAAATGCTGTCATTACTTTGATTTAATGAATCTGTTTGCTGGCTCACGTCCTGTCAAAGTGTTTGCATCAGGTAGTATGGCAGTCAACTTTACTGAGTTTGAATATGAGGGTGAAAAGTCCGATATTCTCGATAGTGCTTTTGTAATTATCGATTATGAAAATGGTCGTCGGGCTAATTTTAACCTCTGTATGTTTGCCCCGATTTCTTATGAGGAATTGATTATCTGTGGCGATAGTGGTCGTCTTCACGCATGGGAACAATCAGATTTCTTGACAGGTGGTGACTTACAGAGCCACGTTGATATTATGCTCGGCGAAAATAAACCCTCCCGCCGAATTCAGACAGGGTACCCGACATGGATAGAAGATAGTGGTCATCATGGGGCAACCTATTATGAACATGCCTATTTTATCGACAATATCGAGGGCAAAACAACAACGACTGCTGCTGCTGAAGATGGCTTATGGTCGGTGATTGTTGCTGCCGCTGCACAAGAATCTATCAAAACGGGAGAAGTTGTCTATATTGCTGATTACCTCAAGCGTAATGATATTCCTATTTAAATAGGGTTCTTTTAAAATCATTCTCGCTCATTCTATTCGACTGCCTTGAGGCTTCTATTGATTATGTTGTTAAAACAATACCGCTCATTACTTACTGGATTACTCATCGTCTTGATTGTTGGGATAATCAGTTGGTATCTGGGCGGTATTATTCCGACGCTTGGTGGTGTTACCCTTGCGATATTATTGGGTATCCTAGTGGGTAATGTACTTAATAAGAATCAAGCGGTCATAAATGGGGCAGTTTTTGCAGAGAAGAAACTGCTACCCGTCGCGATTGTGTTTTTAGGTGTCGAGTTGCAATTGGTAACCCTAGCTCAACTTGGGCTTCCTGCCATTATCATTATCCTCATTTCAATGTCTACTGCACTTCTCATGAGCATTTACTTAGGTAAGCTCTTTGGATTTTCACGCGAGTTCAGCATATTGATGGGGGCTGGTAATGCTGTGTGTGGGTCGTCAGCCGTTGCGGCAACCAGTCTGGCGATTGATGCGGATGAAGTGGACATCGGTATTTCGATTAGTATCGTGAATTTGCTGGGTACAATCGGGATTTTTTTGATTCCAGCAATCATCCGTCTATTGACATTGAGTGATTTGCAGGGCGGTTTGCTGATTGGCGGTACATTACAGGCTGTTGGGCAGGTGGTAGCGGCTGGATTTTCTGTGAATGACGATGTCGGAAATATTGCAACAGTTGTCAAAATGGGGCGTATTTTGATGCTTGGTCCTGTTATCGTATTGATTGGCATGTGGATACGGTCTCATGCTAATACAGGGAAAAACAAAGTTAAAGGACATGTGCAAATCCCACGCTTTATTTTAGGTTTTTTCATGATGAGCTTGCTTGCTAGCTTAAATCTACTTTCACCTGATGTTTTGGATTTTTTAAAGACAGCTGGGAAGTTCCTTCTCATCATCGCAATGGCAGGCATCGGAATGCGTATTCAACTACAATCGCTTTTTAAATCAGGCATACGGTCACTGATGTTTGGTGGCATGATTTGGCTGATTCAGATTAGTATGGCGCTGCTTACGATTATCTTAATTATACAATCACCTATTTAAATAAATCCTAGGGACGAAACCCATATGTTCGTCCTATTAAATGTAATATCCTACTGTGCTGTATAACCGCCGTCCACAGCTAGATTTGCTCCTGTAATGAAAGATGCCTCATCAGATGCGAGGAATAAAATCGCATTAGCAACTTCTTCTGGTTTTCCAAAACGCCCAATCGGGTGCATTTTCATTAACCACTCCAACACATCCTTCATGCGTTCTGGGTCGCCACCTTGTAACATGGGTGTTTCAATTGTTCCAGGGGCAACGGCATTGACACGGATATTTTCTTGAGCATATTCAATTGCAAGCTGGCGCGTCATTTGTAGGATGCCACCCTTAGAGGGTGCGTAAAGTGCTTGCCCAGGTATACCGCTTGTCGAGGAGATAGACGCGACATTCACAATAGAGCCACCATTGCCCATGGTTGGAATTGCATATTTGCAGAATAGAAGCGGTCCACGTAGATTGACACCGAAGATACGGTCAAACTCTTCGCGTGTGAAATCTGATAGTGCAATATTACTGCCAATCCCAGCATTATTGACGACAATATCAACGCGTTCCCATCTATCAACTGCTGTTTGGACACAGGATTCAACTGCTGATTCATCCTGAACATCAGCGGTGACGATCTGCACGGCTTCATTATTATCAATTTGCTTTGCGACATTGGCTAAACCCTCAGCATTGATATCGACTATGAGGACTTTTGCCCCTTCGTTGACAAAGCGAATAGCTGTTGCCTCACCGATGCCCGATGCTGCCCCTGTAATAATTGCAATTTTATCTTGTAATCGTTGCCCCATATGGATTCCCCATTATATGGCTAAATAAGAGATATTTTCTGATTAGTGTAACACTTTTCTCTGATTTGGCGCACTGAACAACATGAAAACATAGATATACCCAATAATTTATTGCAGGATTTGACAACTTGATGATAGTATAGAGATCATAGAGTGGAACTTATTACATTACCGATAATGTTGATGAGTATAAGTTTATGGATAGAGTAACCGCGAAACATATACTACCGTCCAAATCAATTTGCCTAAAGATTAAAACGTCGAAAATAGTGTATCGAAACCATTCTGATTGTTATTCGTAGGAGTATGAATCAATCACAGAGCCGGATTTTAGAGATTATTAATTTAACAACGAAAGATACTTTATGACACAACGAATTGCAATTATTGGCGCTGGGAATATTGTTAATAGTCATATTAAGGCAATAGAGAGTAATATTGAACGTGTGGAACTTGTTGGCATATCTGACATTAACCCAGCGCGTGTTGAGGAAGTCTGTCAACTATATGATATTCCCCGTGGTTTTACCGATAGCTCTGAGTTATTGCGTGAAACAAAACCTGACCTTGTGCATATCATTACCCCACCTGCGACACACTTGGGTTTAATTAGACAATCCCTAGAAGCTGGGGCATGGGTCTATTGTGAAAAACCACTGTGTCGATCATTGGCGGAATTTGATGAAATTACGAAAATGGAAGACTCGACTGGACGTTATGTCAGTACCGTATTTCAATGGCGGTTTGGCTCTGCGGGTAAACATATGCAAAAGCTGATTCAAACCCAAGCATTTGGTCGTGCATTCACAGCTATTTGCAATACCATGTGGTATCGTACCCAAGAATATTATGAAGTTCCTTGGCGTGGTAAATATGAGACAGAAGTCGGTGGTCCAACAGTGACTTTAGGGATTCATTTGATGGACTTCTTATTATATCTCATGGGGGATTGGGCTGAGGTGCAAGCGATGGTGGACACCATGAATCATGACATTGAGGTTGAAGATATTTCAATGGCACAGGTTCGGTTCGAGAATGGTCTGTTTGCTAGTATAGTCAACAGTACCTTATCGCCTCGTCAAGAAACCTACCTACGGCTTGATTTTGAAAAAGTCACAATGGAATTGACAACATTATATCGTTATTCCAATGAGCATTGGGAAATAAGCACGCATCCTAACTATGATAACCCCGATATCGTTAAACAATGGCATGACATCGCCGAAGATTTTCAGGGGTCGCATGACCGTCAACTGACTGAAATTCTTGATGCAATGGATGCGAATGTTCCACCACCTGTTCAAGGTAAAGAAGCTCGCCGAATTCTTGAATTTATTGCCAGTATCTATAAATCTGCCTTTACGAGACAGACTGTTCAGCGCGGTAGTATCACGGTGGATGACCCTTTTTATCATAGCATGAATGGAGCATAGCAAGTTAACAGATGAGATAGGGCATTCACCAAGGCTTGTCTTTGTTGATAATCTAAAGATTCAACGTTATCCTATAGGATGGTGGGGGGATGATCATCCCTATAATGAAATCTAATTTTTAAGAAAGTGACTTTAATGACTGAATTAAGCACACACCCGACGGCAAAACTCAAAACACACCGCAAGATTACAGGGATGTCGGCAATCTTATTGCCATTTATGGATGATTACTCGGTTGACTGGAGTAGTTTTGAAAATCATGTATCGCGTACTTGGGATGCTGGACTGACACCAGCAGTGAATATGGATACAGGTTATGTCAATTTAATAGACAGTGATACACGCGAAGAAGTTCTGCAACGCACACATGCGATCGTTGGTGATGGGAACTTTGTGGCTGGGGCATTTACTGCAGATAACCCTGATGACACATTCAATTTATCTGCTTATCAATCAGCAATTGATCTGATTCATCAGTATCAAGGTGTCCCAGTTATCTTCCAGACTTTCGGGCTGACATCACAAGCTCCGCAAGCCATTGTTGAATCTTATGCACAGATTGGGGAACACGCGCCCCAGTTTATTGCATTTGAGCTGGGAAAGATGTTTGCACCCTTTGGGCAGATTTATAATTTAGATGTATACAAAGGATTGCTGTCTGTCCAACAATGTATTGGTGCAAAACACTCCTCACTGAGCCGAGAATTAGAATGGCAACGGCTGGAATTACGTGACGAACATCGCCCCGATTTTAAGGTCTTTACAGGAAACGACCTCGCCATTGATATGGTGATGTACGGTAGTGATTACCTCTTAGGCTTGAGTACCTTCGCACCTGATTTATTTGCCAAGCGTGATGCGATGTGGGAATCGGGTGATATCGAATTTTATGAGCTGAATGACATGCTACAATATCTTGGTTTCCTCGTTTTCCGTCCACCTGTGCCTGCCTATAAACATAGTGCGGCACAATTCTTGAAACTACGGGGATGGATTCAATCGAATGTTACGCATCCTAAATCTGCATCACGACCTGATAGCGATATTGCAATATTACAAGATATAGCAGAACGTCTGGGTCTGATGGGAGGGGATGAATAATGGCTTATAAACGTGTTGCCCAATTACGGTCATTTGAACAATTTAATGAATATTGTGCATCAGTTGGCGCAGACCTCCCAATTGAAGAAGTCGTCGAATCAGGTGCAGATTCCCCATTAGCACAACCCTATGCCTATCGCGATAGAATCCTATCGAATCGTTTTAGTATTTTGCCAATGGAAGGTTGGGATGGGACAGCAGATGGTCATCCTACTGATTTAACCTATCGCCGTTGGCAACGCTTTGGGGAAAGTGGTGCAAAATTAATATGGGGTGGGGAAGCTGTTGCTGTCCGCCATGATGGACGTGCAAATGCCAATCAACTGATTATCAATGAAGATACAGTTGATGATATTGCAAAATTACGGCAAACACTAGTTGATGCACATGCCAATCGTTTTGGCTCAACTGATGATTTATATGTGGGCTTACAGTTAACACACTCAGGACGGTTTTGCCGACCCAATACCAAAGCCTTAGAACCTCGTGTGGCTTATCGTCATCCTTTGTTGGATAAAAAGTTTAATGTGGATGATGATTCTTATGTTTTGAGTGACGATGAAATTGACCAACTCATAGAAGATTTTGGTAAAGCGGCGGTTCTGGCACAACGAGCAGGCTATGACTTTATCGATATCAAGCATTGTCACGGGTATCTCGGACATGAATTTTTGAGCGCAATTGACCGTGATGGTAAATATGGCGGGAGCTTCGAAAATCGAACACGTTTCCTACGGAATGCAACAGAACTTGTACGCTCGGTTGCTCCCGGCTTAGATATTGGTGTTCGTTTGAGTGCGATGGATTGGATGCCCTTCAAACCGGGGGACGGTCATATCGGTGAACCCGAAACGCTAGAAGATAACTATCCCTATGCCTTTGGTGGGGATGGGACAGGGGTTGGTTATGATTTGACTGAACCCAAGCAATTTTTGGATTTGATGATGGAGCTTGATATTAAGATGGTGTGTATTACTGTCGGAAGCCCATATTATGTTCCACACATTCAACGCCCAGCGATGTTCCCACCGTCTGACGGTTATTTGCCACCAGAAGACCCTCTAGCAGGAGTCGCCCGTCAAATTCAAGTGACATCAGAACTCAAAAAGCATAACCCTGATATGCTAGTCGTCGGCTCGGGTTATTCCTATTTGCAAGATTGGTTGCCGAATGTAGCTCAAGCCGCGGTACGTGATGGATTAACTGATTTTGTTGGCTTGGGACGGATGGTATTGTCGTATCCTGATTTGCCAGCAGATGTCTTGAGTGGAGAATCTCTAAAGCGTAAACAAATTTGTAGAACTTTCAGTGATTGTACAACCTCACCACGGAATGGGATGGTTTCAGGTTGTTTCCCATTAGATAAGTTTTATAAAGACCGCCCAGAATATGACCGTTTGATGGCATATAAAAAAGAAAATAAGATGTAATTAAAGATGATAGGGTGTGCATTGGCTTTTCAATACACACCTTATTGTTTATAGATTATGA
>CAYGTY010000109.1:12697-20982 GCA_964352825.1 uncultured Anaerolineaceae bacterium | reverse complement strand
AAAAACTCAACAGCAATGATAGAGCCGAGGACAATGCTAAATGCTCCAGCAGCAATATTCAAAGCCCGTTGCCAGCCTGTTACCCTATCCATGAATTGACTGGTTAGACCAAGCAGGACACCGACTAACATCATGCCAACAACTGACCCAAGACCAAATAGCAGAATCAGCAAAAGACCTTGCGCTACAGAATCCATCAACGTCACAACTAAAACAACTGCTGCCGCGCTACCCGCACTACCGTGAAGCAAACCGACTAAAAATGTTTGCCGTGATGAATGATGCGAATGTTCGTGGGTTTTTGACTCACCATGTGGGTGAAGGTGGTCATGAGTAGAGCCATCATCGTGAGCATGTTCGTGCGTATGCAGTTTAGCCTTATACAAGCTAACGAATACCCGAATACCTAATCCAATTAGCAGAAACCCAACCAATAATTCCATAAAAGCGGCGACGTTATCAGGAATCGTCAAATTCAATAACAATGCACCGCCACCAACCAAGAACAAAGTCGTTGTATGACCCAATCCCCAAGTCATCCCCATCAGTGCAACCGACTTGAGGTCTTTACGCTCGCTTGCAAAAACGGATACCGCAACAAGATGATCAGGCTCTAAAGCATGTTGCAAGCCCAACAATAAACCAGTAAATGCTACTAACAGAAACTCATCCAAGATTACATTACCTTATCTATAATTATTTGCTACAAATTAAATTACAACAATATATTGACACCCATCAAAGGGCATTACTTACTATATCGCGTTAAACAGCTTCAACCAGTGTGGGGGTCATAAAACGATAGACAACCAACATAATTAAACTACCAACCACCATTAATAACATACACAAACCAAAATATATTGGTGCTGAATAATTATCAAATATCCATCCCATCAAAGGCGCACCAAATAACATCGATAACCCAGGAACGGTAATTTGTAAGAGCGATTGATTGGTTGCGACGTTTCGAGGGTCACTGATCCGCGAGATCAAAACTAATACCGATAGATTAAGCAAAGCAAACATCAACCCACGGAATATTAATATCGGGATAAGCCATGCAGGTGTTGGAATAATTGCAATCAACATCCATACCAATCCCATACCTGATGCGCCCAATATATAAGTAATGCGTACATCGAAACGCCGAACCAAAGAATCAAACAAAATAAAAAATGGGACTTCGGCTAATGCCCAAATGAATATCAGCAGACCAATATCCTCAACATAAATCCCCAAATTATCTGTAAAGTGAATTAGCCAAAAGGCAAAACCTGAACGTAAACCCAATTGAACAAATATCTGTATTAATATCAAAAAGTAGAATTTGCGTTGCCGTGGCGCTAAGCTCTTATCTGGCTTATGATGAGTGGCTTGTTTGGGCAAAACGCGTGTTAACCAAATCGAGAAACCTGTAAAGACCGCGGATGTTAAAAACATTCCTAGATAACCAGCAGCAACAAAAATCACGCCCTGAAACAAATTGACTAGACTAAATCCCAGCGCATTAAATGACCTGACACGTCCGATAATATCTTGATTAATCTGTTCTAATCGGATGAGAGTCAATTGTAAACTCAGGATAATTGCCGAACTTCTTCCAATTTGAATTAGAACCACAAATGCTCCCAGTAGCATAATTTGATTGGTTGTCGCCAATAGAACAGTCCCAATTCCGACAATGCCATATTGCAATCTTAGCAAAAATCGATGACGTTTGTGTTTATCGGCTAAATTATTAAGGTATGGGCTGAGTGATAGCTCAAATAAGGAAGCGATGCCAATGATAATACCAATCGTTACACCTGATGTACCCACGCTATCCAAGTAAAGATTGACATAAGGTGCTGCCAATCCTCGTCCAAGGGATGAGAAAAACATCAATGCCATAAGCTGAACGACTACGCTATTAGTTGGAGTACGGAGTTGAGCAACTTGTGAGCGTAACATTGAATTATTCTCCACTTGAGTATGACAACAAAAAAGGAGAGTAAGAAAAACTCTCCAAACATCTTAGAAACTATTTTAATAGACTGAACACAAAATACTACCGTCGTTTATAAATTATTTTTCACGTAAACCGAATAATCCAGCTGATTGTGTTTTACTGTGTTCCCATATCTCAACCTCAGACATACCATCAATGCCTTTCTGATAGACCGGATGGCTTGTATCGAATGGTAATTTAACAACCTGCCCTGTCACCCCTGAAACATATGCACCTAAAGCGAGTTCTAAAGCCCGTTGCCCTGCTTTAGCTGTTGCTAGTGGTTCAGTATCATTCCAAATCGCATCGCGGAAGTTCGCCCATAGATGTGTAAAGGAACGTCCGATATTGTCCATATGCGTCTCTAAGTTCGTAACGGCATGGTCAGTACGCTTCCAGTCTTTATCAACACTGTAGAGTTCCACAGGTTGATTGAACCCACTGGTTTGATATTCTTTATATCTCATTCGTATTTGACCATCACTACCAGTAATATCTACGCCACCTGTTCCTTCGCCCCATCCCATGTGAATAGACACGTATCCTGTAGCAAAAGCAATTTGGAGTAAAGCAAGGTCTTCAATCACAGGGTCGCGATGAGCATATTCAGGGGCATCAACAAACGCCATCACCTGTTCTGCTTGCGCTCCCATTAGCCATTCAGATAGATAGACAGCATGGATCATATCCATCAGCACACCACCACCAGCCGCCATCGTATGTCGCCAATCCGCTTGATATTCAGCCGCCCCTGGGTAATCAATCACGCCTAAAAAGTGCATCATCGCCACACGAATATCACCAATGATGCCGTCCGTCAGCATCTGCTTAATTTGACGATATTCAGGGAGAAAATGATAATTATGCACCATCCCAAACTTCAATCCAGCAGACTCAGACGCTTGAACAAGCTCTGCAGCGATTGCAGGAATATTGCTGATAGGTTTTTCGCTAAGGACATGTTTCCCTGCGGCGAAGGCATCTAAGACGATTTGGCGGCGAAACTTCTGCGGTACAGTAATTGTAACGGCTTCAATTTCATCAATCGCCAACACATCTTTATAATCTTCATAAAGTTGGTCATCATTGAGGTTAAACCACTCTTTACCAATATCACGACGGGCTGGCGTAATATCAGCAAGCGCAACCAATTCAACATTATCTAGTGTGGTTAAAGCAGGTCGATGACCATAACTCACAACATTTCCGCAACCAATTAAACCGACTTTTAGTGTTTTTGTCATAAATTTATACTCCTTCTGCCGTTAGTAGAGAGTTAATCCATATCATCGTTTAAGGTTCAAATTTTCATAAACTTCAGCCCATGTTTTTTGGTCTTGTTCGCTGTTGATTTCAGGCTCGAAGCTGAATTTTAGATACAAGTTAAGAGCTGGAATCAAGTCAGTCTCAGTTGTTAAATACGCTTGAGAATGCCCCAATTCTTTCAGTTTATTGAGTGCATAAGCTAATAAAGGATTCGCTAAACCTTTACCCTGATAATCTTCATGCAAGACAACCCAGTGAATCCGTCCCAAATATTGACCTCTGTCATCATCACCAAACCATGAACTAATTGACCCCATTACGTTTTTCTCATGCACCATATAAAACATACGCTGTGTAATAAGGGTTTCATCCCGTCCATATTCGCGCCAGAAAAGGTCTTCGGTAATATCGCCTTCATCAAATAAAGGAATATGAAAATCAAGCCAATGTTGAATATCCCCTGTTTGATAGGCGCGCATGGTATATCCATCAGGTAATGGGTACTCAGGGATATTATCCATATGAGGTCGGAACATACTGATACTTGTTGACATAATAATCCTAAAATAATGTAGAGATGAGGATATTCTTCATCTCTACAATTTATGTATTAGTTACTTAGATTATTAAAACTGACGAGACCACTCACGGGGCCAGCGTTCAACCACAACTTTGGTCTGTGTATAGAATTCAACACCATGACGACCTTGACCATGTAAATCACCAAAGAAGCTATCATTCCAACCACTGAATGGGAAGAATGCCATCGGTGCTGCGACACCAATATTGATGCCGACGTTTCCAGCATCAGCTTCATAGCGGAATTTACGAGCAACCGCGCCACTTTCAGTAAACAAACACGCCATATTACCAAATCCGCGATTATTAACCATCGCAATAGCATCTTCGACAGTTTCGGCGTGCATGAGACTCAGAACAGGACCGAAGATTTCAGTTGTGGCAATTTCGCTTGCTGGGTCAACATTATCCAGAACAGTCGGGAATACCCAGTAGCCATCATCATAATTATCAACGACCTTATTCCGTCCATCAACTAGAATCGACACACCTTGTGATGTACTTCCATCGATAATACCTTCGATGCGTTCTTTACTGGCTTTATTAATGACGGGTCCCATCTGTGTACCATCATCAAGTCCATAGCCGACTTTACGTGATAATGCCGCATCAGCAATCTGTTCAGTGAAAATATTTTTTGCATCACCAACAGTAATCGCTACCGAAGCCGCAAGACAGCGTTGTCCAGCACAACCAAAGGCACTATCTGCCATAATACGAGTCGCCATATCCATATCAGCATCAGGCATAATCACAACAGGATTCTTTGCTCCACCCTGACATTGCGCCCGTTTACCATTTGCAGTCGCACGACTATATACATATTTAGCAACGGGGGTTGAACCAACAAAGCTAATCGCACGAACCAAGGGATGGTCAAGTAAGGCATTAACAGCATCTTTGCCACCATTTACGAGTTGAATTACTCCCGGTGGAAAGCCAGCTTGTTCAATCAGTTCAAATAATTTGGCTGTGGTCATGGGGACACGTTCACTCGGCTTTAGGATAAAACAATTCCCTGTTGCAACAGCATAGGGTAAAAACCATAGTGGAATCATCCCTGGGAAATTAAAGGGTGTTATCGCTGCCACAACACCCAAAGGCTGACGAAACATATGCTCATCAATCCCCCGAGCAATATCTTCATTGTTATAGCCTTGAATCATCATCGGCATACCACAAGCTGTTTCGACATTTTCGATACCGCGACGCATCTCCCCTACTGACTCGTTGTAGGTCTTACCACATTCATTGGTGATAATCTTGGCAATGTCATCTAAGTTTTCTTCAAGCAACATCTTCAGTTTGAATAAATATTGCACGCGTTCAACGACTGGTGTTGTACGCCATTCACGGAATGCTTTTTGTCCTGCATCAACAGCCTCCCCTACTACCTCTTTGGGGGTCATCACAACTTCAGCAATAGTCGTTGCACTTGCAGGATTAATTACAGGTAAGAGGTCAGCAGACTTAGCATCTGTCCATTGCCCATCTAAGAAGTCTAAAATTTTTGTTGGCATTTACTTCCCCTATTTAGTTTTGTATTTATATATTGACTATACGAAATTAAACACTCATAAACAAATCTAGATGCAAAGGTTTTGATCCTTTTTCACGTCGATCAGGATGAAAATCTATATCAAAATGATCGAGGAAATTTGGACCGATTTTTAATATTGAAAGAAAGCATTTTAACCAATGTTCGACTATCAATGCTTCAACTAACAATCTTGCCTTATTGTGTTTCTCGAAATAATACCCAGTTGGATTTTGCTTCTTAACATTGCCTTTATAAAGTGTCACTTCAAAGTCAAAATCATTTTGTTTAAGCAAAAGTGGCTTCATCCCAAAACGCAACCACGCTAACCGAATACACCATTCTTCTAATGTCACAGGATAAATACCAATCCCAATTCTACGCCGACCGTCATCTTGATGGGCAAGCACAAGGCGATATACTAAGTCTCGTTCAGACATAAACCTGCGTCCGTTTCACTTCAAAATCAAAGCTATCCAATACAAATTTAATTGACTCAGCTATTTTCTGACCACCAATGACAGATGCTTCGAGAGGATTCGCAAAATCAGAATCTTCACTACAAACAGATCGTAAGTCAATTAAGGGCAATCCTTCGCTGGTGACTTCTTGAAATATACAATCATTGAAGGTCTGTAAAGCTGTCACAGAAACCGTCTGCATCATAAGGTCTTCAAGTCGCGGACTATAGACTGTACATACAATCGTCGGTAATCCTAGATTAAGGATATCTTGCAATGCAGAGTAATATTGTTTTCGAAATTGGTCTGATAGATTGCCTAAGATAATCATTGATTCCATGACCGAATGAACAGCATAATCGACATATGAAACACGGTCAATTAAGTCATTTTCTCCCATGCTAATCACCAAATGTGCCGCATCTGCGGGAATATGCTTTAATTGCTCAACAATATCAGATGTCATACTCCCATCAACAGCACAAGATGTAACTTGATGAGCATCTCCTAACAAAGAGTGTAATTGCTGACGAACATCAGGTTCATCAGCACCTACATACGCTTTATTATCAATCACAGAATCACCTAATGAAACAAGGTGCATATTGTCTCCTTAAAGATAGTGGCGCTCTTGTTTCTTTTCTTCTTCATATTTAGCGCGGGCTTCTTGCACAGCAGGATTTTCCGATACTTCTGGAATGGCAACATCCCACCATGCTTCATAACCTTCAACACGTTGACGACGGTCAGTTTCAGTGACAATACAAACAGGGCAATTCTTGATGGTTTTTGCTTCTTCGATTGCTTTTGAGAATTCTTCACGGGTTGTCGCTTTAATGACATATGCGCCGAGGCTTTCACAGTTTTTAGCAAAGTCGATCGGCAATGTTTCACCATCTAAATGACCTGATTCGGTACGATGGCGGTATTTTGTACCAAATCCATCGCTACCAACACTCTTTGACAGCGCGCCGATACTCGCATAACCATGATTATCGACCACAACAATATTCACTTTGATACCTTCTTGTACCATCGTGACGATTTCTGTGTGCATCATCAAGAAGGACGCATCCCCTACCATGACCCATACTTCACGGTCAGGGTCAGCCAGCTTTACACCGAGTCCCCCAGCAATTTCATAGCCCATTGTGGAATATCCATATTCGAGATGATAGCCTTTATGATTACGGGTACGCCATAATTTATGCAAATCTCCTGGCATACTCCCAGCAGCACACAACACCGTATCGCCTGCATCAGATTGAGAGTTCACCATACCAATGACTTCACCTTGACTCAGCATCGGTTCATGCTCAAGGTTATAGATACGATGAACTTCAGCATCCCATGCCTTATTGTATTCAAGCGCACGTTGTTGATAACTAGAATCCGTTGAATAATCGCCTAACATTCCATTGAGTTCTTCTAGTGTGACTTTGGCATCACCTACAAGTGGCAGTGCATTATGTTTATAAGCATCAAATTCAGCCACATTGATATTGATAAAACGGACATTCTCATTAGAGAACATCGTCTTTGACCCACTGGTAAAGTCACTGTAGCGCGTCCCAATACCAATAACGAGGTCCGCTTCATGTGCCATAATATTTGCACCTGCCGCACCTGTTACGCCCAATGCACCAAGGTTAAGTGGATGGTCATACATCATCACACCCTTACCCGCTTGTGTCTCTCCAACAGGGATACCTGTGCGTTCTGCAAAATCTTTCAATGCGCCATAGGCTTCACTATAATGAACACCACCACCAGCAAGGATAATCGGTTGTTTACTCGCGCGTATCCAATCAACAGCACGTTTCATAAAGCTAGCATCAGGGCGATTACGTGGAATATGCCAAATCCGTTTTTCAAACATCGCCATCGGGTAATCATAGGCTTCTGCTTGCACATCTTGTGGTAACGAAATTGTCACTGCCCCTGTATCTGCTGGTGAGGTTAGGGTACGCATCGCATCATGTAAGGACGGTATCAATTGCTCAGGGCGGTTAATTCTATCCCAGTACCGCGACACAGGTTTGAAGCAATCATTGACACTAAAATCTTGTGTATGTTCGCTTTCCACCTGTTGCAATACAGGGGCTTGAATCCGCTCTGCAAAGATGTCACCCGGTAAGAGGAGTACAGGAATACGATTGACTGTCGCGACGGCTGCACCTGTCAACATATTAGATGCGCCCGGTCCAATCGAAGATGTACAGGCAAATGTCGCCATACGGTTTTTATGTTTTGCATATGCAATAGCAGTGTGAACATGTGCTTGTTCATTACGACTTTGGTGGAAGGGCATCTCAGGTGCAAATTGTTGTAATGCTTGCCCTACCCCAGCAACGTTCCCATGACCGAAGATACCCCACATCCCAGCAAAGAATGCGTTTTCCTTACCATCACGTGAGACATATTGCTTTGATAAATAGAGTACAAGTGCTTG
>CAYGTY010000109.1:0-12597 GCA_964352825.1 uncultured Anaerolineaceae bacterium | reverse complement strand
TTTCCTTACCATCACGTGAGACATATTGCTTTGATAAATAGAGTACAAGTGCTTGCGCCATTGTTAAACGTTTTGTTTTCATAAAATTATCCTAATCCACAATCAATAGTTTAAAAAATCAAGGTCAGACAGATCGAAGTCAGTCTCATCTTAAAGCTAAATAGCCAAGAAACTCTAAACCTTTGGCTCCATCCCATGGTGCACAATCGGCAGACGTGGGTCTTTGAATGTCCATGTGCCTTGTACCCATGTATAATCAGGGTCATCACTATTGGCTAAGGACTGTGCCGAACCTGCTAAGAAATTGAGATAATAGGTTGTGTAGCCATGTGCGCTGACAACAGGGTGATAGCCTTCTGGCACAAGAACGGCATCATGATTCTCTGCCATCATCACACCATCAATACTGCGGTCATCATTATAAACCCGTTGATAAGCATAACCGCCCGGATTATCTAACTTATAAAAGTAGATTTCTTCAAGGTCAGCTTCTAATACATTACCATCATCATCTTCGACATGAACATCATGTTTATGCGGTGGATAACTCGACCAATTGCCTGAGGGTGTGTAAACCTCAACCGCAACAATCCGATGACAATTAAACCCCGGTGGTAAAATTCCGTTAATCTGACGTGAGGCATTACCCCCACCCCGTAATTCAACGTTGCTCATCTCAGGTGTTACCAATTGGGTCGGGAAATCTTGGTCAGTTGGTACCCAGCACGATGCAAATTCTAGATTATCAGTCAGTGCGGTAATTTCAAAATCTTTATTCCGTGATAAATATAAAGCATAGGGCATCCCACTAAATACATTGGGACGACGACCCACATTATTAAATTCACCATCGGATGTCTTGATATTGCAAACACCACCTAAAATGACAATTGCATTTTCATGTTCAAGTGTATTGGTGCTATATGTCTCACCTTTGTTCAGGCGCATCGCTGCCATATTGAGATAATCCCAACCCGCTTGTTCGGCAGATACACGCGCAAACACACCTGATTCACCCTTATCTTGTGATTTGACCAACATTGTCTCTGATGTATATTTCATAAAAAACTTCCTTTCTTAAATATAAATATTGTTCTGGAGCAATTCTACTTGAGGCTATTCACATATGTTTCGAGGTCGCCCCAATGTGAGCGATAATGCCCAAAAGTATCACCGCCTAAAAAGTGTAAACAACGTTTGCCTTCAATGTGAGCAACAGTGGCATCATTAATTTGCTCATCTGATAGTGTTTTGACAAGCGCAATAAACTTTGGAAAACTCGCATCCCACTCAGCAAGTATGACATCTAAAGGTGTATCTTTGGTCTCATTGAATATCCGTGTATTGGCTTCATCAATGGTTTCATCACGGACGACTGTTCCACCACTGGTTGCCAAAGCCACCCACTCCACCATATGGGACTCCCACCATGTCAGATGAGCAATTAAGTCTTTTACAGACCAATCATCCTGCACCCCAGGGCGACATGTCATTTGTTCATCGGTCAATCCATCCCACATCGAAGTCAATTCAGCACGAACTTTTGTAGCTTCAGCAATCAGTTCGCTTCCTGTCATATATTCTGGTTCTTTATCGGGCATTGTATCTCCTTAGCATTTCATACTTGTTTATAGGGTAGCTATATATCAATCACTATATTTCGCTCGAAAATCTTCAACAAGCATTCCAAACCAATATTCATCCCAAAAGGTATCAAAATAGTGAACACGGCGACGTAAACAAGCTTCTTGTGTAAATCCAAGACGTTTCAATAGCCTATGGGAGCGTTCGTTGATACCATCTGTTCCTGCTTCGGCTCGCTGTAAACCCAGCATATCAAAGCCATAATGCAAAATCCGCAATAAGGCTTCCGACATAATGCCCTGCCCCCAATATTTTTTATTGAGTTCATAGCCGAGTTCAGCCTTTTTGGCATCATAATCAAATTCTTGAAACCCTACTGTTCCCAGTAATTTGCCATCGCCCCCCTTGAGTTCAATACCCCATCGGATAAGCACCTTATGGCTATACCAACCATGATAACGCCGTATCATATCAACAGTTTCTTCAAGCGTTGTATGCAACTCACCGCCCATCTGACGCATGACTTCCATATCAGAGTAATTGACAAACAATTCAGGCGCGTCTTCTAGCCGTGTTTCACGCAAAATCAGACGGTCAGTTTCTAATATTGGAAATGTTTTAAAGCCAGTATCGATAGGCATAATAATTATTCCAAGCCACCAAATGGTTCAACAAAGGCTTCAACCTCTTCCATCGTCGGCATAAAGTTAGCACACCCATGTTCAGTGACAACAATCGCACCGCAAGCATTACCCAAGCGTGCCGATTTATACCAACCCCAATCATTAACCAAGCCATATAAAAAGCCACCACCAAAGGCATCCCCTGCCCCAAGAATATTGGTGATTTCTACAGGAAAACCGGGAGCATCAATGACTTCACCATCTTTGAGGTGAATCCGTGCGCCTTCAGGTCCTATTTTTTCAACAACTGCATCAGGTCCGAGCGTTAGCATAAATTTTATACCTGAGCGACTATCGCCTTCGACCTTTGTATCAGACACTTGTGAATGGGTTAAATTCATCTGTGAGGTATCACGTAACATCGCCGCATTAATTTCATCTTCTGTACCGATAACTACATCAACAAGAGGCAATACACTCCGCGCAACCACACCAAAGGCACGCACATCATGCCATTGGTCAGGGCGGAAATCGACATCAAATACCACTGTTGCCCCAGCTTGTTTAGCTTGCTCTGCCGCAAACATCGTTGCACTTCGGCTAGGTTCTAAGCTCAAGTTTGTTCCTGCAAATTGGAAGACTTTGCAGTCCGTTATCGGTGATGCCAGCACATCATCAATATTGAGGTTAATATCAGCACAATTATCCCGATAATAAACCAATGGGAATTTATCAGGAGGTTCGATGCCCAATACAACCGCACTTGTCCGATGTTCAGCTTTGCGTGGGATGAACTGTGTTTCAACTCCTTCGTTATTGAGAAAGTTGACAATAAAATCACCAACAGGGTCATCCCCTATTGCTGTCAATAATGCCGTATTTAAGCCGAGTCGCTTTGCCCCAACACTAATATTGGTCGGAGAACCGCCCACATAAGCAGCATAACTGGAAATATCAACAAAAGGTGTTCCAATATCATTGGAATATAAGTCAATCGAACTGCGCCCCATATGTAATGAATCGTATGTTTTAGTCATATAGTCTCCTAACCAATTTCGCTAAGTTTGACAGGACGATTTTCTTTAATAGACAACATGCCTGCCATTGCCATCACAACGGGTACACGCCCATCATTCCCGACAACTGACACAGGTTCATCATTTTCAATCGCATGGATAAAAGCAATCATCTCGTTGGCATAACTATCAATATATCTATCCATGAAGAAGTGCATCGGTTTATCACGACGCACACTCGCACCGTCACTAATCGTCACAGCATTAGCGTACCAGTTTCCCGTCGTAGCCGCACCACCACTACCAAAGACTTCAACCCGTTGGTCGTATCCGTAAACGGCTTGACGGCTATTTTCGATTGTGCCGATGACCCCATTTTCAAAGCGGAGCATGACCTTTGCAGTATCAATATCACCTGCTTCACCAATGGCAGGGTCAACTTTCACATCACCAATCGCATAAACTTCTTCAACTTCCCCTATCAAGAAACGACACATATCAAAATCATGAATCATCATATCCATCATCAACCCACCCGATACCTTAATGTATTCAATTGGTGGCGGTGCAGGATCACGCGAAATAATGGTCATTGTATGGGGATTGCCAATTTCGCCATTCATAATCGCTTGTTTAAGGCGAATATGGTTGTTATCAAAACGACGGTTAAAGCCAATTTGTAATTTTACGCCTTCATCTTCAACAATTTTAAGTGCATTGTCAATTTCATTAAGATCGTGAGCAATCGGTTTTTCACAGAAGATTTGTTTACCTGCCATCGCAGATTCAACAATAAATTGTGTGTGGGTATCGGTTGATGAACAAATAATAACAGCATCAATCTCGCTACTCCGAATTATTTCTGATGGGTCAGTCGTATAATCTTTGATTCCATAACGCTCTGAAGCAGATTTAGCAGATGATTCATATATATCCGCAATTGCGACAACCTCTGCTGAGGGAACACGTGTCACGAGTGTATCTGCATGGACTTGACCAATACGTCCTGCACCAATAATGCCTACTTTAATTGTCATACAAATCTCCCAAAAGTCCGTATCAATAATCTATTCATTAGTTGATATATGATATATTATTCTATCGCAAATAGATACATTTATTCGATGAACAAACCTCATACATAGACCAACATCTTATCAACAAATAGCAATCACAGGGAGATAATTTTATGACTACAATGGGCAAATATCGCCACTTCAGCCAGACTAGCACTTCTGATGGGCACTTTGCAATTCTGGCGATAGACCATCGGTCAAATTTACACAAGATGCTAAGTCAAACTAAACGCGAAACACTCAGTGATGAGCAATTTTCTGATTTTAAAATGTTGCTGATGGAACACGTCCTCCCTCCTGCCAGCGGTCTCTTAGCAGACCCCAGTTCATCTATTGGCAAAGGCATTGCACACCGCCTGATTGCTGGTCATCAAGGGATTATTGCCCCGATTGAAGTCACCGATTATGACATTCACCCTAGCCAGCGTGATATGAACTGGATTCCCAATTGGTCAGTTGCTAAGCTCAAGAAGATAGGCGGTGCAGGTGTCAAGATGCTTCTCCCCTATCATCCTGAACATGAGACTGCTGACCATAAACGCGACATTGTCGCCGATGTAGTTCAACAATGTGCGGAAAATGATATTCCCTACTACCTCGAACCGATTGCCCATTCGCTCAATCCTGATGCCCCTCTATCCAATGCCGAGCTCTTAGAAGTCGTGTTAGAGATGGCGAGGACATTTAGTGAGATGGGTGTCGATTGTCTGAAGATGCAATTCCCTGTAGACGCAAAGCAATCGACTGATGAGGATGAATGGCAAAGAGCTTGTGAAAAACTCGATAAGGCGTGTGATGTGCCGTGGGCATTACTCAGCGCAGGTGTAAGCTATGACACATTTGAGATTCAAGCAAAAATTGCCTGTCAAGCAGGGGCTAGTGGCGTGATTGTCGGACGTGCAGTCTGGTCAGAAGCCATTCAATTACAGGGGACAGAACGTGTTAAGTTCCTCCAAACAACAGCCAGAAAACGCATGGAGACCCTCGCGCAAATTAGTTCTGATTACGCCACCCCGTGGTTTGAACGCGTTCAACAACCTGAAAGTGGTGTAACATGGTATGAAGCAGACTAGAGATTAAGTTACATCACCTTCTTTGATTCCAAGCGGTGTTGGCAAACCATCCAAACTGACATAATTTTTCTCAGCACGGTATTGTTTTAAGCCATCATCGCCTTTTTCTTTTGCCCAATCAAAATGGATATCACGCTCACCGACATACTCATATAAAGGCACACCAAAGCCACATGAAGTCTGTATTTTTGTAACATCGACTACAATAAGTTGACGTGTGCTAGGGTAGATTGTGAAATGTGGACTGAGTTCATCCCATTCTGGTGTATCAGGTAAAACAGTATGTCCTTGTCCATATAGACGCAGAATATTCGGGTTTCCCTCAAAGCTACACATCATGATGGTCACACGTCCATTTTGATGGATATGCGCAGAGGTTTCATTTCCGCTACTAATTAAATCCATATAACCCACTTGATTCGCGCCTAACACACGAAAAGCATCCAAGCCTTTCGGTGATAAATTCACATGTCCATCAGCTTCGAGTGGCGCGCTTGCGACAAAGAACATATGTTGTTGTTCGATAAATTTCTGAATATTATCGGTAATGCTATCGTGAAATTTTGCCACCTTAAGTCAACTCCCCTAGTTATGATGATAATGTAAAACCGTCAATTGGTAATGTACCTGATAAAACTAATCCTGCTATCACTGCAATAATCGCAATCAAAATGATAACGCCAATGACTATGCGAATTTGTCGTCCACTGCTGGATGAGAAAGTAGGTAATTGAATATTATGTACCTGTTCCATCAAATAAGCATAGCTATTTTGGTCTTCTGCCAAGCGAGCTAAAACCCCTTGAAAATCGCGGGACTGAACTTCTTGTGGCGATAAGGTTTCAATGAAATCAGCGAGTGCTTGCCTCTCGTCTTGATTTTTGAGCCGAATATTTTTTAGGCTAGTATAAGCATTACTCTGCAATTGTTGTTGCCGACGACTACTTTCTGCTTCATCTAATATTTGCAACTGTTTATTAATTTCAATCAGCGCATAACCATGCTTCAAACGGCTGATAATACTCTCATTAGATATAATCCGCTCACGAGAAGCAATTTGCTCGATTTCCGTAATCTGTTGCGCAAGTTCTTGTGTGTAATTATATTGCAAGAGGTCATCTAAACGTTGACTTAGTGGTTCTAATAGTTTCAACTCATATATATCGACAGTGCGTTGTAAATCACGCAGACGGTCAACTGCACGATGGATTCTACGCATGGATTCCGTGACGGCTTCAGCCTTCTCTAATCCCTCAATTACACGAGACACACTTTCCGCATCAAATGTCAGTTCAACATCTTCTTCAGTATTCGGATGCTCCCCCATCTCTCGCACAATCTCATATAGCGTCGTCCAAAATTCGATTTCTTCTTGGATCAGCTTTTGAATATCCTCCACTAGCACCACATTAACAGCACGTGTCAATGTAAAATGCTCCTGTAACTGTTGCACCATTTCTTCCGCCGTCCGCAATTCATCCGATAGCCGTTTATCAGATGGCATATCAAATAACTGAGCAAGGTAAAATGCTCGGTCAATATGTTTACGAGATTCGCTATATTGATATGTATTAAAGGTCGTTGTTGCTAGTTCCAGTGTCCGTGTATATTCGCGCACAAGATAGGCTTGCGAATTTTGCACATGATGCCAGCGTCGCTCTTGCAACAAGTTATTATGGCGTAATGTATCTAATACCCGTTGCGTATCATGGATAAGAATTTCCTCTTCCCTATCCATTGGTTTATTGGTTTTTGCTTTATCTAAAGCAGTTTCGATGAGCTTAACTTTGTCATTGATTAAATCCTCAACGGCCTCGTCAATCTGTTCACCAAAGGTACGGATATCTTTATTCTCAGATTCAATTTTGCGCTTTAAAACACGATAGAATGTCCGAATCTGTCGTGCAATAGTACGAGATTGAAGAGCCTCTTGTAACATTCCCAACTTTTGAAGCAGTTGTTGAATCGCAGAATCTAGCTCACCGAGGTTTCGTGCTGTCAGACGGTTAAGCTCACCAACAACAGACTCTATCGCATCAGCATCTTTCAGCCGATCCTTTGATTGTCGGAGTGTCTCCCGAACATATTTGTGCAACTGAATTTCTTGACCAATCTGCATAACCTCTGTCGGAACAGGAACATCCAACATCTCATACACCAGCATTGATAATTCAGGAGCTAATGATTTGTCCTGTACTTTACGGTTCGTATGCCCAGCAAGATTAGCTTGTATTGAGCTAACAAACCTTTTTAGTTCAGGGTCTTGCACATTAGTAACGTAGACCCAACGTTCTTGAATTTTGCTGATATTAGGAATCCGATTGAGTCCAATAGCATCCAATTCTTTATAGACAAAATCAACAGACTTTACAAATTGAGTCAAATCTTCAAGGTCACGGTAAACGGTTTTACGCTCATTTGTTGAACCGGGAACAGTGACAGTAGGTAACTTTTCACGGAAAATTTCTATAATATCTTCATTATCCGCAACCAATGTTCTTAAGCGACTGAGTTTTTCATCAATGAGAACACTTGATTGCATAATCTCATCCCACTCTCTACGGAAGCCCTGATAGCGTTCAATCGCCATACCCGATACTTCATCAGAACTTAAATCGCTTTGGTCGCGCGGTAATAATTCAGGGCTAATTGTTAAAGGAGCATAAGGGCGTTCTAATGTTGTCTGTGCCAGATACTCCTCAATATCTATGCTGGTTGACCCCTCGCTTAGCTCTTTAAGAAAACGCTTTACCATATTGAGGTCGCGTTGGTCGGCGATAACCGTTGCTCGTAATTGTTCCAGACGAGGTAATACACGATCTTTAATAAAAGAATCTCTATTCGCTTTTTCTAAATTCGGAATAATTTGTTGGACAAGGTTGTTCAGGCGTTGCGTCTCACGAATCTCCCAACCCTTATCAATATGGGTTTGGCGACGTTGGGCATTCACTAAACGAATCTGCTCACTATATAATCTACTCGCATCAATATCCTGAAAAATAGCTTGTATATCAGGCATATTCACAATCTTAGCAGGAAAGGCAGTGCGAATCTCATCACGGATACCTTCGGCATTTTCAATGTCCCACATCCTTAATTCAAGCCCTTGAATCAGCTCAACAAGTTTATCCATCAATGCCTTTAATTGTTCATCGTCGAGTGTTACATCCCCTTGTATTTCTTCCCCAACATGAGCAACAGCATAACGATAATCTGCCGCATTCGATATAAGATTATTTGAAGATAAACGACTCCGAGCATTTTCAAATTCTGCGACAGCATCCCCATAACTCTGCCGATTGAAGTATTCAATCCCCGACACAATACGGTCAAGATATGCTGTGCGTAAGAGTCGCTCAGAGCTCATAACCTGACTCTCATGTCGGGCGCGGTATGATTCGGGTGCAACAGGTAAAAAGAAACTTCCAATATCAACAATGTCTCGAATTTGCGGTGGACGACTATTGGCAGCCTCTTGGAGCATATCTTCCATCTCATTAATCGCAATATCACTACCATTAGCAATGCGATGATTCAGGTCTGCCAAAAGTTTAATACGATCCATCGCTGAAATTAAAGCATCCGATGTCAAAATAGCATCCGTTGCATCTTGAAATATCAAGCGTTCAATAAAATAGCGCAGTGCAGATTCCAAACGAATCCATGAATCAATCCCTGCACTGGCATTCTCTAAAACATATTCATTGTATCGGTTCGGCAAACCATCAACAGGAGGTTCACCTTTTTCCCAGGCAGGATAGCCCGTTAACAATTCAAAATAGAGTCTTCCTAAATAGATAATGTCACGCCGTCTTAGCTCTTCAGTTTCCCCAGTAACATTCCAATCAATAACTTTAATGCGTTCAGCATCTGCATCCCAACGGACACGTGGGCTTTTCATCAGTGGGTTAAAATCAGTCAATGCCAAACCGTTGCTATGCACCAAGTGCATCATTTGGGCAAGCTGGTGCATCACTTCAATTAAGGTATATTTATCCAATGTCTGACGAGTTAAACTCGGAGGTGCAACTTCTAAAGCGACCGCCGTCAAACCATCAATATCAAATACAGAAATAAGCTGAATAATCGACCGTTCTTTAACGGTGCTATAGGTATAACTTAGCCGATTACGTAAAGACATCTCGAAAGACCAGTCAGGCGATTCAGTAGTATTCAGATGATGAAGAATACTAATCTCTTTCTCGACCTGTGCCATCCATTGATCGGCATTCTTTCTATCTTGGCGCGGGCGTTTAATCGCAACCTTTAAATCACGGTTGTCCGTACACTCCGCTAATAGAATCTCGCTCATTTTCCCTTTATCGAGGACTTCAATCACCTCGAACTCAAGGGAGCTTTGTTGGTCAATCTTATAAATCATTACTCTGTCCTAAGCTATAAACCACAATCTATATGTATATCGTACCCATAATATAACTCTAGCACAACAAGCTGTTTTCCTATATTGGATAATTCATGTTTATTGGGTTCACAGCAAACTAAATTTCTTTATCGCAACTTGGTTTACAACATTTAAACAACACTGGCATTCCCATCTGACCGTTCACTAAGTCAATACGAAAATCTCCATCAGCTTCAAGTATAGTTATAGCAACTTCTATAAAACAGTATCTCAGGAAACTAGTGTAAAGCACTCGTCAAAATATTTATTGTTTTGGCTTTCAACTATCATCATCTATAATAAGCAGATTAAATTTATTTCCTTGTCCTCAATAAAGGCACATTTATGTTTTTAGATACCCTCAATCACAATTACAAAATTCATGCTGACAAACCTGCCATCGAATTATTATCAGATGATGGAACAACACAAACCATTAGCTACAATGAGCTTGAAAACCGTGTACAACGAACTGCCAACTACCTTAAATTATTAGGTGTTGCACAAGGTGATCGTGTCGCAGTGCAATTGCCCAAGTGCATGCCCTTCATCTATATTCATCTGGCAACAATGCAATTAGGGGCAATCTTCCTACCCCTAAATCCTGCCTACCCTCTCTCGGAACTGAGTTATTTTGTGGGCGATGCCGAACCTTGTGTATTCATAGGGGATGCAAATAAATCAGAGGAAACATATGATGGACTACGAAATATTCAGTCTCTCAAACATCTCATCACATTAAATCCTGACACATCCGATTGGGAAGACTCATTGGCAGATTACACACCACTAGCAACTCCCCTGCCGACAGACCCCCACCAAATTGCGATGATGCTCTATACCAGCGGAACAACCAGCCGACCCAAAGGCGCACAAATCACACATGGCAACCTCACAACCAATATAGAAGGCTTACATGAAGCATGGGGTTGGCAAAACGACGATATTATTTTGCACGTGTTACCGATATTTCATGTTCACGGCTTGATTGTGGCGTTACATGGTGCGCTTCATGCGGGCGCAACCGCAGTCATGCTTCCAAAATTTGATGCCGAACAGGTACTCAATTTATTACAAAGCAAGCGTTTTACAGTGTTTATGGGTGTACCAACGATTCACCGTAGACTCTATAATCAAGCCAAGGGGCAACAGATTGACCTCAGTTTTATGCGCTTGATGACATCGGGGTCTGATAGACTGCCCGATGACCTATTCTTTGGCTATCAAACAACATTTAACTATACTCTGCTTGAACGCTATGGCATGACGGAAACAGGGATGAATCTTTCAAATCCACTCAATGGAGAACGGCGCGTTGGTTCAGTCGGTATGCCTTTACCGAGTGTATCAGCCCGTATCGTCAATCCAGCCGATGACACTCCCCTACCTGATGGCGAGGTTGGTGAAGTTCAAATCAAAGGGGGGCATGTTTGTCGAGGATATTGGCGACAACCTGAAAAAACTGCCGAAGCCTTCACTGATGATGGCTGGTTACGCACAGGTGATATGGGTGTTCGAGCAGAGGATGGATATTTCACACTCAAAGGACGTTCCAAAGATTTAATTATCACAGGTGGCTTGAATGTCTATCCGCCTGAGGTTGAGTTGGTACTGATGAAACACGAAGCAGTCTCTGCATGTGCCGTTATTGGTTGCCCTGATGATGAATGGGGAGAGAATGTTACCGCAGTCATTATTTTAGCTGAGGGTCAAAATACAGATGATCATACATTAATTGACTTCTGCCGTGAACAATTGGCTAGTTATAAAGTCCCACGGCGTGTTTTATTTGTTGATGAATTCCCACAGAATGCACTCGGTAAAGTCCAAAAAGCAAAGCTACGCGAATCGCTCTGTTAATCAATGTTCGGTTTGACATCAGGTTCAATCTGATAGCCGTCGGATAATTTATTGGTTTTGTTAAAGAAGCCAACAACAGCCATCAATTCACCGTGCATAGCTGGAGTCATCCCTTTAGCAATTGCAGCAGTCGTATGCGAGTTCACGCAATAATCACAGCCATTGGTCGCACTGACAGCAATCGCTATCATCTCTTTTGTGAGGGGGTCAAGCGCGCCATCAGCCATCACCTGCCCAATTTCGCTCCAGAGTTGTTTGAGCATAGGTGGATGTGATGCAACTGTTTTCCAAAAATTCGGCACAAAATTGATGCCCTTCGCACTCATGATTTCATCGTATACTGCGCGAACGTCTTCGCTAGCATCGTCGTATTCAACCATCTTTACTGTAGACATAATAATTTTTACTCCTTTTTGCTTGTATCAATACCCGCCGTATACCATTCAGATGCAAGTGATAGACCCATCTCAGATAGAAATGCTCGCTTGGATTCATGATGATGACCTGTCACAACAACCAATTGCACTGCGCCCAATGCTTTTGCAGTTTGTCGGACTTGTTCTAGTAGCTCCCTACCAATTGTAAACCAAGTCTCTTCATCAGTAACACAAAAATCATCAATCATGCAATTCAATCCACCAATATCATAGACAGGTGGTGCAGGCATGATACTAGCAATGATAAATCCATCTATTTGAGTATTCGATTCATGTACTAAAAGTATCACATGAGCTTGTTCGAGTAGGTGATGAAAATATGATCCTTGTTTCTCAGCACTATCAACGGCTTTGCGCCAAAAGAGGGGTTGATAATGAGCGTATTCAGTCCGTTTCTGCTCAGACAACACAACCATTTCAGCTATATCATTTTTCGTTGCGATTCTAACTTGAGACATTCACTATCGTCCGACTAATACGACCACAGAACGGTCACCAACCATCACATAATCTTGGTTCTGTAAAA
>CAYGTY010000108.1:0-21185 GCA_964352825.1 uncultured Anaerolineaceae bacterium | reverse complement strand
AGATATTGTTTGAATCCGAAAGAATCATCTCCCTTTAAGCATCCTAAGTTAAACTAGTATGACCTTTAAAATAATCTATCAAGGGAGACAAATTTATTATGGAATATCGTCAATTAGGCACATCAGGTGTTCGTGTATCTGTTATTGGAATGGGGACAAACCAATTTGGGCGTGTTGTGTCCCAAGAGAATGTCAACAAAATTATTGATGTTGCACTTGACCTCGGTATTAACTTCATTGATACAGCAGATGTCTATACAGGCTCTGCATCAGAGACGACACTCGGTCATGCACTCAAGGGCAAATGGGACAAGGTTGTACTTGCGACCAAAGGCTATTTTGCTGTTGGGGATGGCACAAATGATATTGGCGCGTCACGCTATCACATCCGTAATGCAGTCGAAGCCAGCCTGACACGTCTACAAACTGACCATATTGACCTTTATCAAATTCATCGTTGGGATGAACATACCCCAATTGAAGAAACGATGCGGACGCTCAATGACCTTGTCAGTAGTGGTAAGATTCGTTATATCGGTGCATCAGCATATGCGTCATGGCAATTGGCGAAGTCCAACTTATTAGCAGAAATGCGCGGTTGGGAACGCTTTGTTACGGTGCAATCTCACTACCACATGATGGAACGCGATGTTGAGCGTGAAGTTATTCCTTACTGTCAAGCAGATGGTATCGGCTTTATCCCATATTTCCCATTAGCAGGTGGCTTCCTTACAGGGAAGTACAAACGTGGTGAATCTGCTCCTGAAGGGTCACGCGGTGAAAGCAGTGAATATGTTCAGGGCTATATGACCGATGAGAACTATACAAAAGTCGAGAAATTGACGGCTTGGGCAGAAGAACGCGACCATACAATGGCGGAATTGGCGCATGTTTGGTTATTGGCACAACCGACTGTCTGTTCTGTGATTTCGGGTTTGACCAAGTTAAGCCACTTGGAAGCCAATGCAAAATCTGCTGATTGGACACTGACAGCGGATGAGTTGGATGAAGTTAATGCGGTATTGAATGCGTAGGATGATTATTGTTTATCTATCATAGATTTCGATTTTCAACCTTGGACATCAAGAATGCTGTCCCTACAAACAATTCGTATATGTATGCGTGTGGGGACGGGATTCTTCCCATCCAGAATAGGATAAAACCCCTTTATGTTGATAACATAATAACCCCTCACACATCTTTGATGGAGAGGGGCTTATCAGTTATTCGTTTAATTTATATAGGAATTACCACGCATAGGCTTCGGGTGCTGGACCACCGGGACCTGCCCAGATTTCATCCAATTTTGCGAGTGCATCTGCATCCAATACGAGGTCGAGTGCTTTATAGCTATCAGTCAATTGTTCCATTGTGCGCGGTCCGATAATGGGTGCAGTGACAACAGGTTGATGAACAAGCCATGTCAAGGCAACTACGGCAGGTGATTCACCCAGTTCTTTACAGAAGTCCTCATAGGCTTGAATTTGTGGGCGCATCGATTCGATACGGGCTTGCATATGGTCACTTGCGCGACGACCTGATTCGATTTTTTGGAGGACACCACCGAGCAACCCACCCCCCAAAGGCGACCACGGAATAACACCCAATCCGTAATCTTCACAGGCTGGAATCAATTCCAACTCAATTGAGCGTTGGGTGAGGTTATAGAGGCTTTGTTCACTGACAAGACCGAGATAATTACGGCGTTTGGCGGCTTCATTGGCTTTGACGATATGCCACCCTGCAAAGTTACTACTGCCAGCATACAAGATTTTACCTTCACGTACCAATTGTTCCATCGCTTGCCAGATTTCATCCCACGGTGCGGAACGGTCAACATGATGGAATTGATAGAGGTCGATATAATCAGTTTGTAGGCGTTTGAGGCTACCTTCAACCGCGTACTTGATATGTTTAGCTGATAAGCCACTAAAGTTGGGGTAGGCATCTTTTTCGTGCATGTTGCCATAGACTTTGGTCGCGAGGACGATTTCATCACGTTTGGTCGGGTTTTTTGCGAACCACTGCCCGAGGATTTCTTCGGTATAACCGAGCCTTACATCACGCCCATAACGATTGGCGGTATCCCAAAAGTTGATGCCTTGTTCATAGGCTTCGTCCATTATTGCAAAACTATCATCGACACTGGTATGTGTGCCGAAGTTCATTGTGCCGAGGCAAAGCTGACTCACTTTTAAGGCAGTGCGCCCGAGTGTTGTATATTTCATGTTGCTCCCTTTGCAAAACTTTTTAATCGAGTATACCTTATGGGTAAGGAAGTTCAAAAAATATTAAGCCTTAGCTAATTGACGGGAACAACAAAGTCCAATCCAACAATATTTGGCTTTGTAAGTTACAATTTTATGGACTGCTATCAATTATATTGGGTGACTTATGGTATTGATTGAATCTAAATTTGATTGCTCGATACAAGCTAATACTATCCATAGAAAAAGATTGATTGAGACCCTGAAGCATGCTCAAGGATTTACCTTGGTGCGTGCGCCTGCTGGTTATGGTAAAACGATATTGGTCAACCAGTGGAGACAACAATCTGATGCGAGGGTTGCTTGGTTATCTTTGGATAATGATGATAATGAGCAATCCCGATTTTTGGGTTATTTCGTGATGGCTTTATCTACGATTGAGCCTGCTTTTGAGTCACTGCTTCAATCCGAAATACCTTATGAGCCATCCGATTATCTCGCTCAGATTGCTAACATCATCAAACGCCATGTGACAGATTCTATTTATATTGTCATCGATAATTACGATGTGATTTTGAATGATGAGATCCATGCGAGTATTGCATTTTTGCTCAAGCATGCGATACCACAACTCCATCTTATTATAGTCAGTCGGTCTCAACCCCCGTTGCCGATTGCGAGTTTGCGCGCGAAAGGTCTTCTGACAGAAATTACTGCATCGGACTTGCGCTTCACTCAACAAGAAACACAAGATTATTTTGCGGATTACACGAACTTGAACCTTGCACAAAAACAGCTTATCCATGTTTGTCAACAGACCGCTGGCTGGATTGGGCTTATTCAAATTTTAGTGGCGCGGCTTCAAAAATCATCTAATCTCTATGAGACGATTGAACACTTTTCGGGGCGAGACCGCTTTGTATCGGATTATCTAATGGGTGAGTGTTTTGATAACTATCCACCACAGCTTCGGTCTTTTCTAATAAAAATCAGTATTTTGAAGTGGCTTGATGAGGATGTCTGCCAATATATCACTTTACAGTCTGATGAGCCGTATGTGTTGGCTATATTAGAACAATTGGGTATTCCAATTTTCCCTGTAGATACAAGCCATACGCAATATTATTATCATCCGATATTTGCTTCGTTCTTGCAAAACCAACTTCGGCAACTTCCTAAAGATGAAGTGATTGCTCTGCATCAATGGGCTGGTGAATGGTATAGCCAGCAAGATGAAATTACGATTGATCATGTTGAGCAAGTTCTATTTCATGCGAATCATGTCAGCCATGATGTCTTGTTGGCGTACCTCGAACAGTTCGGGCAGCAACTTTTGAAGTGGGGGCATAACCAACTGATTGTTGATTATCTCAAGCCAGTAGCGTTTGAGGTTTTAGTCGATTATCCAATGACCTTGATTGGGTATTTATGGTCGCTCTATAGTATTGGACAAGCTCGCCAAGTGGGTCTGTTATTAGAACAGGTTGAATCTGATTTACCGACACAGGTGATAGGTGATGTGGTTGCCTTGCGCGCCCAACTGAGCAATTTTGAGGATAACCCACATAAAAGTCGGGAATTGGCACAACAAGCTCTGACCATATTGTCAGAAGACGATGTGATATTACGTGCATTGATGCAACATAATCTTGCTCGCTTATTGTTTTTCTATGATGGCGAGACAACTCAAGCGATTAATATGCTTACTGAATCTGTGACGATTTATGAACAAGTCGGGTATTATGATTTGTGGGCGATTTCGATGGATTTGTTGGTTGCAGTACGGTATCGGCATGGCAGTCTCTTGGAAGCAGAGGCTTTGTGTCGCTATAGTATGTCGATGTGCGATCATATCAATCGCCCTGATTTATCTTGCACTTTTTTCTCTCAACTGGGAAAGATTCTATATGAACGCAATCGACTGAGTGAAGCTGAGCAAATAGTGCGCCGTGGTCGTGTAGTGAGCCAAACACATGGTGGTATCAATTCGTTTTTAGCATCATCTATGACTTTAGCCCGACTGGTCAATGAGGCTGAATCTATCACTGTGATGGAGGAAGCGCGTGAATTTGTGGGGACAAGTGCTTATCAACTGGCACGTATTACAGCTTATCCTATATCACGATTAGCTGAGCATGGCTGGATTGCGCCCTCGATTGATTGGGATAAATATGATTATGACCCTAATTTGGATATTCCGTCGATTGAAACGATGTTTACCTATATCAATATTGCTTATCAACTTTGTTTAGGAATTATGCCGAATCCACGCAAGGCAATTACACTCTTGGTTCAACTGGAACAACTTGCGACCAAAGCTAATCAAAAGACGAGCCTACTCGAAATATTGTTATTATTGACGACAAGTTATGAAGCTGTGGGTAATCGCGAATCAGCTTTATTAACATTGAAACGCGCCGTGCTGATGACCCAGCAAACAGGACATAAACGCTTGATTTTGGATAGTGGCGCAGTTGTAATGCGCTTATTGGAGATACTGGCAAACCAACAAGAGAATCGCTATGCACTTCGTTTATTGCACGACACATCAGAACCTCAAGCGCTGATAATACCTTCATCGATACCCTCTTTTACCTCCAGAGAGCGCGATGTGATGCGACTGATTGGTGAGGGATACTCTAACCCAGAGATTGGGGATAAGCTCAATATCTCTGTCAGCACGACCCGTTGGCACGTCAAAAATATCTATCGAAAACTAGGGGTTACGAATCGTACCCGTGCCACAATTCAAGCTCAACAGTTAGGACTCCTCTAACATCTAATTCTAACTATTCACTAAATACCCCCCAATCGGAGGGGGAATTTTGGGTTCATGCTTCATACCATACACATAAGCCTATTTTCTTTGTATTGAGTATTGGAATGGAGTGACAATGTATAAATTTTTACGACTTTCACTTTTTATATTATTTTTGATAATGAGCGTGTTGACTGTTTCTGCACAGGAATCGGATGTTGACACATTTGATAGCCCTGTTGATATAAATGCACAATTTACCCTCTATTCAGAAGACCCTGTTATCATGCGCGAAAGTACAAATCGCTACCTCAATGGGGGTGCGGTTATCTTCCATGATAGCGAGTTCCACATGTTCTCGAATTTCTTCGCAAGTTGGCCCGGTGCGACAGTGAGTTACTATCATACCTCGCCTGATGGCATTGAGTGGACGCGGGTTTTTGAAGACCCGATTTTCACAGTTGATGATGTGCCTATAGAAGGGCGTGGTGCATTGGTATTGAGTGGTTTGGTTCAAGATGATGGCACATGGGTACTCTACTATCATACCTTTACATCGGGCAGTAGTGCAGGATTTATTGGACGAGCAACAGCAACTGAACCAACAGGACCGTGGGTATTTGATGACGAGCCTGTCTTGTCCCCTGGGAGCGAAGGTGAGTGGGATGATTTGCAGGTGATGCGTGTGAATGTCTTGCCTGTCGAGGATGGCTATGTCATGTACTATGCTGGTGTGAATGCCGATGGCTCACAGATTGGTATGGCGACCTCGACTGATGGTATCGTATGGGAAAAATATGATGATCCTGAGACAACAGAAGCCCCTTATGCTGAGAGTGACCCAATTATGCAAGCTAATAGTGGCTGGGAAGGCTCACGGCTAGGTCGTCCTGAAGTGGTTCAGACTGATGATGGCTGGGTGATGTTGTATGAAGGTGGGCGCAACGGAAGCCAAACAGGACTTGCGATTAGTGAGGATGGGATTCACTTTTCACGTTATGCACAAAATCCGATACTGACCACGCAACAAACTGTCAAAAATTATCCCTTCTTCCAAGGTGCGCTATTCCATCAAGATGATACCTATTACTACTTGATTGAATCAGGGAATGGACGTGTTGGGACAGATATTTTCTTGTTCACACTCGAAGGCTCAATTCTAGGTGGTAAGGCGACCTCATCGACCATGCCAGACCTCCCATTTGTGTTTAGCTCGCATTATGGCGGGTCTCCTGCTGGACAATGGGATGTGGCAAATGCAGAAGCCTTCTTTGAGCAATACCCTGACTTGGAAACCGACATCAAGCGAACTGATTATTATAGTTCTTATGTCAATCAAGTGATTCATCGCGAAGTCACTGATGAAGGGGCTGTCGATGTATTTAGTGCTTCCTTAAATGGCAATCTACGTGATTATGCGCGTGAGGGGTTGATTGCAGATATTTCTGATTTATGGGCAGAACAGGGTTGGGATGCGATATTCCCACCCAGCATTAAAGCGATGTCCAGTGTGGACGGCAAACAATATTTTGTGCCACAAGCGATTCAATGGAATGGTATTTTCTACCGCATGGATGTGATGGCAGATGTTGGCGTTGAACCCCCTACAACATGGGATGAGTTGCTGGCTGTTTGTGATGCCTTGAATGATGCTGGCATAATTCCTTTTGTGATTCCTGCGAGTCCGAGTTGGCCTCCACCGATGGGTTTCTGGTTTACGCATATTAACTTGCGCTTAAATGGGGCGGAATTTCATGAGCAATTGATGGAGGGGCAGATTTCATATACCGATGAACGTGTCAAAAATGTATTTGCCTATTGGACAGAACTGTTTGAGCATAACTGCTTTGCTGAGAACGCCTCACGGGTCACGTATAACCAAATGGTGACGACATGGAATAATGGTGGTGCAGCGATGAATGCGCATGGTGAATGGCTATATGAGTTCATTACCGAAGATGCTAAAGATAATACAGGGTTTGTCCGTTTCCCGATTATTGATGAATCGATTCCATTGGCTGAATTAGTGCCGATGTACGGGGCGTTTATGATGGCGGATACCCCTTATCCTGAGGTGGCACGTGATTTCCTAATTCAGATGGCAGGGGTTGAATCACAAACATCTAATATGATGGATATCAGCCGACTGCCCAGTAACCTCAATGTTGACCGCAGTGTCTTGCGTCCTGTGTATGAGGATGGCTTGCAAATCATTATGGATGCTGACTATATCACCCCTCTCATTGGCTCGAACACCCATCCGCAAGTGGCAGGCGTATTCTATAGTATCATTGGTGATTTCTGGCGTAATCCTGATGAACTTGATAGCTTATTAGACCGTGTGGAAAAGAATCGTCAAGCGATTTATGGTGATGTCGAAATGGCTGGGTAGTCTGCTCAGTTGAAAACATAACATCAGGCTAAATGAATCATGTTTGGTCTGGTGTGTTTTATTATATTACCTGCTTAATATGTATCATCCCGACAATCAATAATGAGCTTGCCTTTGATACCGTTGCAAGTGGCGCAGAGGAGTTGTAGATTATCGAGTTCAGATAAGCCCCCTTTGGCAATTGACAAAATGTGGTCAACGACGAGGTTTTCGTTTTCTCCACAGTTCGCACATACTTCACCGTAGCTGTCTGCAAGGTCTTGATACCATTGTTTATAGTGCTTACGCATGGTAGTGCGTTCTCGTTTTTTGATTTGTGGGGGGACTCCGCGTTTATAGTGGGTATCACGATAGCTGGCTTGATAAGGTTTGTTACCGCGTTCCATAAAGCGTCGGATATTGCTATCAGGTTTATGACATTGGCAACGGTGGGCAACGCGTCCGCAGTATGTGCAGTATTTTTTATGCTCAGCCATTGGATAATCTTTCGTGAACTTTTGTGTTCTTCATATCTATGCGTTATCATCAATTTGCGTAAGATATGATGAACTTATCACATCAAGATGATGACGTAAATAATTAAAGACCTTATGATGAATCTGTTACACACCATCACAACCCAATATTGTTGTTGCTGTACCCACTTAAACAGTAGGGGTATGTTGTGTAGCGTCTAGTCATCATAGCATGATATAAAATCAATTGCCCCTGACATCTGTCTGGGGTTTTTTAGTTTATAGGGGACTATCCATGTCTAAGAAAATCGCAGTCTATTATGAACATCCTGAATGGTTTAAGAAGGTTTTTGCCGAGTTTGACCGTCGCGGTATCGACTATGATAAGCTCTATGCCCATGACCATCAATTTGACCCAACTGTACGCGAATCACCATATTCACTGATTGTTAATCGGATGAGTCCATCGGCTTATAAACGCAATGGCGCGCACCTCTTGACCTATACCATGAATTACCTGCATTACTTGGATGACATCGGCGCAAACGTTATGCAAGGTTATGACACCTATCGTTATGAATTTTCCAAAGCCAACCAGATTACCTTGTTATCGCGCTTAGGCATCAATCATCCTAAGTCACGGGTTATCCATAGTGCTGATCAAGCCATGCAAGCCGCAGAAGGACTCGACTATCCGATTATTACCAAAGCGAATATTGGTGGGTCGGGTGCTGGGATTATTCAATATGATAGCCCTGAAGAACTAGCTGAAGCTGTTGAAGCAGGCACAATTGACTTTGGTGTAGATGGGATTGCACTTGTTCAGGAGAAATTACCTGCCCGTGAAAATAGCATTGTGCGCGTGGAAGTGGTTGGCGGAAAATATCTGTATGCGATTAAGGTGGCACTGTCGGATTCCTTCAACTTATGCCCAGCCGATTATTGCTTGCCTGATGGTAGCCCTGCGATTACAGGCTACACACCACCACAAGAGATTATCGACACGATTGAGACGATTGTGGCGGAAGCCAATATTGAAGTCGGCGGAGTTGAATATCTGATTAATGATCGCGATGGTGAACCCTACTATTATGACATCAATGCGCTATCAAACTTTGTCGCAGATGCGGAAAATGTTATCGGCTTTGACCCATTCCCACGTTTTGTTGATTATCTGCTTGAGCGGGCTGGTATTGCTGAACTTGAGGTTGTATAGATCGAAAATAAGTGTAGAGGCTGGATTTATTCGGCTTCTACACTATGTATGATTCGGGACTCGTTTCAATTAGTTCCTAATTGTGTCTCTTGATTGTTGATTTACTCAAGCGATCTATATTCTTGGAAGGCTGGATCAGTCACTTTTCTAAAATCTTAGATTATACACTCAGCAACCAATCGATGGCTTCTTGCTCTTCATCTGGCTTAAAGAAATTTCGATTGCCATTGATTGCCTTTACTATAGCTAGATTGTTAACAATAAGTTCTAGGCTGGAGTCACTACCAAGATAAGCGACTCGTAAAGTAATATCTTTTCGGCTTCCTGACTTTGCCATTGCATCCATCAAAAGTTTAAATGAAGGAACTGCGGTATCTTGAAAATCTTGTAATATAAGTGCCGTAGTATTCGGCTCGAATCCTTCTAAGATGCCTTTTGTAATATCTACAAATTCGTAGATAGCATCTCGCTTATGATCAAGCCATTTTAGTCGATGTATATTAGAGTCAAGTAGATGATATTCTATGAATTTTCCCATTATTAGACTCCCTTTATAATTTATATAAATCATACCTGATTCATCTCATCAAAAGATATAAGATTCACTAGGGTTACATGATTGTTATAAATCTTGATGATATTTCAAGTTTTGGTAGCGATGAGATAGGTCTGTCTGTAGCACTTTAGAATAAGGGGTCTGGATATCCCTCATATTCAAACCCTGCTGAGTCATGGCGCATATCTCATCACTTGTCTTTATGTACTCTACATTACCCTTGCTGGTTCAATTTTTTTCTATTGTCATAGATAAGCTAATTTAACAAAGCTATCAGACAACTACTTGACAGATGTCAGACAACTTTGTAAACTATGTTCAAATAGTTATTTATGGAATTTATTGTGCCTAAACCATCGCCGATTGTTTTTCAATCTATACAACAACCCACTGTTGTTGACCAAATCATTGACATCATTAAATCCGCTTTGATTTCAGGTGAACTTGTCCCCGGACAACAGCTACCATCAGAGCCAGAATTGGCGCGTCAACTTGGGGTAGGGCGGAGTGCAGTTCGTGAAGCACTCAAGGTATTGCAAGCGATAGGTGTAGTTGTATCCATTCGTGGCAGTGGTACATACATCGCTGAAGAGCCGTCCGAACGCCTGCTCAATCCACTATCATTTGCGATTATGCTGGGTACAGATGTCTCATCAGAGTTGATTGAACTACGTGTAATGATTCAGATTGGGTATTGCGAACTGGCTGCCAGCCAAGCCACAGACGAGGATTGGCAAACCATACAGCAAGCTGCCGAAGCCATTGAGATACTGTCTCAAGACAAATCAGCAGACCATGAAGAATTGGCACGGCTCGACCTACAATTCCACTATGCTATTTTAGAAGCAACTCATAATCCACTTGTCCAGAAAATCGGGCGTACTGTCGAAGAACTCTTCTTTCAGTCAATACGTGACACATTCAAAGAACCTGAAAATGTTCAGCAAGCAGTCCAAGCTCATCGTCAGATTATTGTCGCTCTAAAAAGCCGAAATCTGATACAAATACGAACAGCTATTGTGGATAGCTTAAATAACACACCGTGGAAAAACGAAGTCAAAACATTACGTCGCATTCATGTAAACGGTAGTAAGTAATTTAAGTGAGGTAGACACTCATTATTTTAGTAATTTGTCAGAAGTTGTCTGACATATGACAAGATGAGTTTAAAAATTTTGTTTGTCCCAGAGTCATTGACTCTGATAAAAATTATTTCATAAGGAGACTACGATGGCAAAAATTTCCCGTCGTGATTTTTTAAGAGCTAGCGGTTTATCTATGGCTGGTTTAGCAGCAGGACTCACCCCACTTGGACACATTGCAACCCTTGCACAGGGCGATACAATGTCTGTCCAAACATGGGGTCACTTTATTTCTAGCTTCAATGATGTTCTTGGATCACTCTCCAATAGTTGGGCTGCCCCGAATGGCGGTAGTGTTGATATTAACTTTACAGGATTTGACGGTCTAGCAGATACACTCGCAACCGCTGCCGCAACAGGTGCAGGTCCTGATGTTATTATGATGTTACATGCTCGTCCACATCAATTTGCAGAAGCACTCGCAGATGTATCCGATGTGGTTGAAGAAGTGGGTGAAGCAAACGGTGGTTGGTATGACATCGCTCGTGAAGCCTGTATGGTGGATGGGGTATGGCGTGCAATGCCTTGGTTCTTGGCTGCTCATGCGATGGTTTATCGTGAAGACCTCTTCGCAGAAGCTGGTTATGATGCATTCCCTGATACATGGGAAGAATTGCTCGTTGCTGGTACAAAACTAAAAGAAATGGGCGCACCCCTCGGCTTTTCAACAGGTCGTGCAGATGGTGACGGTAACAACTTCTGTTTCTCTGTCCTTTGGTCCTTTGGTGGTGGCGTAACCGATGCGGATAACACCATCATCCTCGACTCTCCCGAAACTCGTCAAGCACTTGAATTTGTTCAACAACTCTACAACGATGCCATGATTGAAAGTACTATTTCATGGGATGATGGTGCAAACAACCGTGCCTTCCTCGCTGGCGAAGTCTCTTGTACAAACAACGCATCCAGCGTTCTATGGGCAGGTCGCCGTGACCAAATCGACTTTATGGCAACAACTAGCCATGCCGCTTATCCTGCTGGTCCTGCTGGTCGTGTTCAATACTCACAAGTTCACAGTATGGGTATCCTCGCTTCATCTGAGAATATTGACAGTGCAAAAGATTACCTACGCTTCTTGAACTCTGAAGATGTATGGTTGCCAATGGGCGTACAAACAACCGCATTCAATTACCCATTGTTTGCAAACTTTGAAGACAACCCAGCCATGCCGTGGAACTATGATCCGAAATTGGCAGCATTCAAAGGTTTAGCCGCAACAGGTCACACTGTCGGATTCCCCGGTCAGCCAAGTGCTGCTGCAAGTGAAGTTACCTCTAGTTTTGTTATCACTGATATGTTTGGTAGTGTGTGTGCAGGTGCTGCATCTGTTGATGAAGCAATAGCAACCGCTGTTGAACAAATTGAAGAAATTTACAGCTAACCAACTGATAAAAGTTTCCCACTCTGCCAACAGCGGAGTGGGTATTGTTTCATATGGATAAATTTTATGCAAGAATCCAATGTTAATTTAGAGTTGCTACAACCCAAAGTCTCATCAGACAATCATCTTTTAAAGCGGATAAGTCGCTGGGTCGATAGAGACCAACGTCTCGGCTATGTGATGATAACGCCTGCTCTCATTGTATTATTATTACTCGTTGCTTACCCCTTTCTTTTGTCGGTTGGCTTGAGCTTTACGGATACTCGTATCGCCCAACAATCCACAGGTGTATTTGTCGGGTTTGAAAATTATGTCACCCTTTGGGAACGTACCGTATTCCGTGAAAAAGTTATCGCAAATACCATCTTATATACACTCGGAGCAGTACCTATCAAACTGATTCTGGGTTTAGGAATGGCAATATTGCTCAACCGCAAATTTCCATTACGCGGGCTTGTCCGTGGTTTGATTCTAATTCCGTGGGTTGTTCCAACATCCCTAAGTATGGTCATCTTCCGTTGGTTATTCGAGCCGACCCTCAGTGTCCTCAATTATATGATAGGCGGTGTGGGTATCGACCCGATTCAGTGGTTAGGCACACCCGGTAACGCCCTTTTCTCCGTCATGATGGTGAATATTTGGCGCGGGACACCCTTCTTCGCTGTTGTCTTATTAGCGGCTTTGCAAAGTGTTCCCCAAGACCAGATCGAAGCAGCCGAAATTGATGGCGCAAATATCTGGAATCGTTTCCTCCACGTCACCATACCGACCATCTTACCTGTCATGGTGGTATCGACACTTTTCTCTGTTGTTAGAACCTTTGCTGAGATGGAAATTGTATGGGTCTTAACGCGTGGTGGTCCATTCAACGGAACACATATGATTGGGACATATGCCTATCAACAGGCAATCCAAAGCGCAAAGATCGGTGAAGGTGCAGCGGTTTCTCTATTCTTCTTCCCCATCCTTGCCCTGATTGTATTCTTCCAACTCTGGTATCTACAAAGGCGTGAAGTATGACAACCTTAAGCACACTCAAACAAGATAAGCGGTTTCAAAATAACATCGTTTCAACCATCTCGTATATTATGTTAGCAATTATGCTTGTATTTTGGTTATTCCCTGTCTTCTGGATGATTATGACCGCCTTTAAACCCAATCCTGAAATTACACGGAACGAAGCACCACTGGGTATTATTGAGCCAACATTCGATAACATCACATACTTATTCCAAGAAACAGAGTTTGTCGGCTGGATTGGTAATAGCTTAGCTGTCTCGGTATCAACCACAATATTTTCGGTAATTGTTGGGACATTAGCTGCCTATGGTCTGGTACGCTTTCAATTAAAAGGCGGTAAGACGCTGGGTATGAGTATCTTCGTGACTTATCTTTTGCCGCAAACCCTCTTATTTATTCCGATGGCGTATGTCATCCAGCAACTGGGTTTATATGATAATTTGCTCGCACTCGTGATTGTCTATCCGACGATGATGGTGCCTTTCTGTACATGGTTGATGATGGGCTACTTCAGCCAGATACCCCGTGACATGGAAGAATCGGCACGGGTCGATGGGGCAACCCAGTGGCAGGCATTCTATATGGTCAACTTGCCTCTCGCTATCCCTGGGATTATCAGTGCGGCGATTTTTACCTTTACCTTATCATGGAGTGAATACCTATATTCATTGGTTCTATTGCCGTCTTCGTCTTCCCAAACCATTCCAGTAGGTGTACCTAACGCACTCAGTAGTGGGGATGTCTTTATCTGGGGGTCTTTGATGGCAGCCGCACTTATAGGTTCATTACCTGTCGTTTTGGTGTATGCTTTCTTTATGAAGTATTTCGTAAGTGGCATGATGGCTGGCGCAGTTAAAGGATAGAATCGAAATGGCAAGACAAACACACATCGCAATTGAGGGCGAAACATTTACAATAAATGGTGAACTGACCTATAAGGGGCATCATTGGAATGGGCATCGCATCGAGGGGCTATTACTCAATAGCCGAATGGTGCAAGGTATATTCGATGATCTTAACCCAGAGACTGTTTCACAGTGGCAATATGAAGATACCGATGAATGGTCAGCAGAGCGCAATGTAAGCGAATTTATCTCTGCAATGCCGAGTTGGCTAGCGCATGGTGTCCTTGCTTTCACGATTAATCTACAAGGGGGTAGTCCTTATGGTTACTCCAAAGCACAACCGTGGATAAACTCTGCAATCAACCCTGACGGCAGTTTACATCCAGATTATATGACACGTTTGGAACGCATCATGGATCGTGCGGATGAGCTGGGTATGGTTGTCATTTTGGGCATTTTTTACTTTGGGCAAGAGAAAGTCCTAGACAATGAAGACGCTATCAAACGTGCAGTAGATCATGTCGTTGAATGGTTATTTGAGAAAGATTATCGCAACGTTCTGATTGAAATCAACAACGAATGTAATGTAGTCTATCAACAACCGATTCTGCGCCCTGAACGTGTCCATGAATTAATCATTCAAGCCAAATCTCACAAAAAAGATGGGCGACGCTTCCTTGTTAGTACCAGTTATGGCGGTAATTTTGTCGCGCGGTCTAATGTTGTGCAAAATGGCGACTTCGTTTTATTACATGGCAATGGTGTGACTGATCCTGCCCGTATCGCAGAAATGGTGCGTCAAGCGCGTGTGGTCGATGGTTATGAGCCGATGCCGATTCTATTTAACGAAGATGACCATTTTAACTTTGACCAACCGATGAATAATTTTGTGTCAGCAATTAGCGAATATGCCTCATGGGGCTTCTTCGATTATCGTATGGAAGGTGAAAGTTATGTGGAGGGCTATCAGAGTGTGCCTGTCGATTGGGGCATTAACTCCGAGCGCAAAAAGGGATTTTTTGGTTTAGCCAAACAAATGACACGGGTAGATAAATAAATTTTGGAAAGATAGAAAGATTATGTTTAAACAATTAGATCACCTTGCGATAGTTGTTCGTAATACAGAGGAAGCCCTTAAATTTTATCGTGATGTCTTGGGCTTACCCGTCTTATTCAGCCAAGATTTACCTGATGCTCCTGTCAAGCTCACGCATTTGGATATGGGCAACACCCATCTACAACTTGTCGAACCTTTAACAGAAGATCATCCCTTACAAACGTGGTTAGATGAACATGGCGAGGGCTTGCATCACTTCTGCTTTAATGTGGATAGTGTCCAAGAAATGATAGAGACACTCCCCCAACATCAAATGGAATCTGCAGACCCGACCCCACGTAGTGGTCCAAACAGAAGACATGCTGCATTCATCAAACCAGACGATACACGCGGTGTGTTAATCGAAATCACATCCGACCCAGCGGAGCAAAACTCATGATTGTCCAACGCTTAAATAAAACAGAAACACTATCGGCTCTACCAAAAGAGTGGTCGCAACCCCTCATGGCAGATATTCAACAAAATATCGTCAGCAGTAATGACAAGGTGGTTGTCTTAGATGATGACCCGACAGGCACACAAACCGTTCATAATACCTCAGTGCTGACAGGGTGGTCGGTGGATGTTCTCGTCCAAGAGCTAAACGACCCCTCCCCAGCGATGTTTGTCCTGACTAATACACGAAGCATGACCACTGCTGAAGCACAAGCACTCAATCAAGAGGTGATGACCAATCTAGTCGAAGCATCCAACATCACAGGGCGACGCTTCGTGATTGTCAGCCGTAGTGATTCAACATTACGCGGTCACTTCCAAATCGAAACCGATACCTTAGCCGATAGCCTTGATGAAGAACTGGAAGGGATTCTTGTTATTCCAGCTTTCATGGCAGGCGGACGCTTCACAATCAATGGTGTTCATTATGTCGCTGAAGATGATGAACTCATCCCAGCATCAGAAACGCCCTTTGCAAAAGATTCGGCTTTTGGTTATAAAAACTCAGATTTGCGAGAATGGGTTGCCGAAAAAACACAGGGACAAGTCAATGCAAGTGATGTCCACAATATTAATCTGACGACGATTCGTGAGCAGGGTATTGAAGGGGTGAGTCAATCATTGATGAGCCTATCCAATAAAACCTACTGCGTGATAGATGCTGTGACAGAGCGTGACCTTGAAGTTGTGGTTTCAGGTATCCTCAAAGCAGAGGCACAAGGCAAACGTTTCTTATATCGGACAGCCGCGTCTTTTGCATCCATTCGGGCAGGAATCACACTCCGCGAATTACTAACAACCGAGGAACTCACAACCAGTCGACAAGGTGGGGGATTAATTGTCGTTGGCTCATATGTCCCCAAAACCTCAGCACAATTAGAGCAATTACTGGCATCAGGTGAGGTTATCGGTATCGAAGTTATCGTTAGCCAATTATTAGATGATGACACCCAAGCTACCGAAATCGAACGCGTCATTAATGAAGCAACCCAATACCTCAATGACAAACAAAATGTGACGGTCTATACCAGCCGAAAGCTGATTACCGTTGATGATGCTGAACAAAGCCTCGCCATTGGTAATCGGGTATCTGCCAGTCTCGTCAAAATCACATCAGTACTGCAATCCCATGCGCGGTATATCATCGCCAAAGGTGGGATTACATCTAGTGATTTAGCCACAAAGTCCCTCAAAGTAAAACGCGCCCATGTCTTAGGGCAAATTTTACCGGGGATACCTGTCTGGCAATTGGATGATAATTGCGAAGAGCCTAATATGATTTATGTGGTGTTCCCTGGGAATGTCGGTGATGTGGATGCGATTACCACTGCCGTTAGAAAGTTCACGGGGGCATAATGTTAACTGCAACAAGCGCGCTACTTCAATCTGCATCGGCTGGTCATTATGCCATTGGTGGCTTCAATATCTATAACCTCGAAGGGGTCAATGCTGTTATTTCTGCTGCCGAAGAGGTCAATAGCCCTGCACTATTACAAATCCATCCTGCGGCATTAGCCTATGGTGGCGATGGACTGCTGGCGATGTGCTTACAATCTGCCAAATCTACATCTGTACCAATTGGGGTACATCTTGACCATGGCGATGATATGACAGCCATTGAACAGTCACTATTCGCAGGCTTACCATCCATCATGGCAGATGGCTCACATCTCGATTATGAAGCCAATGTTGCATTTGTGGCGGAAGCTGTTGAAAAAGCAAAAACAAGTGGTGCAAGTGTGGAAGGTGAGTTAGGGCGCATCAGTGGCAAAGAAGATGGACTAAGTGTAGAAGCGATTGACGCACGGATGACTGACCCCGACCAAGCACAAGATTTTGTATCACGGACAGGGATTAGCATGTTGGCTGTTTGTATCGGAAATATTCACGGCAAATACCCTTTTCCACCCAAACTTGATTTTGAACGATTACAAGCCATTGGTAAAAAGGTCGATGTGCCACTGGTGATGCACGGTGCATCAGGCTTGAGCGAAGACCTCATTAAACAGTCGATTGCATTAGGCATTCGTAAGTTCAACATCAATACAGAAGTCCGTCAGGCATTTCTCAAAAGACTCGGGCAAGAGCTTTCTGAAAATCCAGAAATAGACCTCATTCCCCTGATGGACAGTGCACAACAATCGATGAAACACGTCATTATTGAAAAAATGACCTTATTGGAATCGGTAGGAAAGGCGATTTAGTGTATGCGATTAGAAAATAAAGTAGCAATTATTACAGGCGCGGCACAAGGTATCGGGAAAGCCATTGCGGTACAAATGGCAAGCGAAGGTGCATCGGTTGTTATTGCTGATATTGATGAGACACTCGGCTTGAAAACAGCGGAGGAAATCAAAGACGCTGGCGGTACAGCCTGTTTTGCATCAGTGGATGTATCGGTAAAATATCAAGTGGATGCTCTGGTTACAACCACTATCGACACCTTCGGTAAGCTCGATATTATGGTCAACAACGCTGGCATCATCAACCGTGATAGCGTATTGGAAGTGTCTGAAGAAGACTGGTCGCGAGTCTTTAGTGTCAACGTCAACGGAACATACAACGGGACACAAGCCGCAGGCAAACATATGGTTGAGCGTGGTGAAGGTGGCTTTATCCTCAACCTCGCATCACCCAATGGCGTTATAGGTTTAATGAACCGTAGCTGTTATGCCGCAACCAAAGGCGCAATCATGGCATATACTCGCTGTTGCGCAACGGAACTCGGGCAATATGGTATCCAAGTGAATGCAATTGCCCCTGGATTTACCAATACAGAAATTAATGCCAACTTCTTTACACCACAAGTCCTCCAGTCACTAGAATTTCGTGTTCCTGTGAATCGTGTTGCACAACCTGAAGAAATTGGAAAGTCAGCTGTTTCGTTGGTATCGGGGGACTTCCCTTATATGAACGGACAGATTGTATTTGTTGATGGCGGCTGGACTGCCTGTGATATTGATTATGGCGAGTTAGGGAAACATCTTGGCACGGAAAATCATTGATCTCACACTTCCCTTTGCTCATGGCAAGCGCGGTGTTGAATTAGAATCGGTAAAGACCATTCCAGCGGATGGTTTTAATACAACGACATTACATATATATAGTCATGCCCTCACCCATATGGATGCAACCAAGCATTTCTTACCTGAGGGTCGGGGTATCGAATTCAACGATTTGGATAAATGTGTTGGCGATGCGCTTGTGGTTAATCTATCGCATAAAGCACCCAATAGCTTTATTACTGTAGACGACCTCAAGCCAACTGCGGAGAAAATCCAAGCTGGCACACGTTTACTGATTCGTACCGATTGGGATAATCACGCCGACGAAGATGACTATCGGACACATTTCCCACGCATCTCAGTCGAAGTCGCGCAATGGCTGGCAGATAAAGGGATTGCTCTACTCGGACTCGAAACACCATCTGTTGCATCGCTATTACCAGAAAATCATGATGAGTTAACAGCCGTTCATCAGATATTGCTAAGGGCAGACATCATCATTGTCGAAAGTTTAAGTAATCTCAAACAGTTGCCAGAACAAGTCGAATTTACAGCTCTACCACTCAAGCTCATTGACTGCGACGGGTCACCTGTGCGCGCAATTGCTATTATTGAAGACGACTAGAAAGAATATACACTATGAAAACTTATAAGATTGTTGCTTTACCGGGGGACGGTATTGGCAAAGAAATCATGCCACTCGCCCTTGATGTGATGAATACCCTTGTTGAATCTGTGGGTGGATTCCAACTCGAAATTGACCAATATCCTTGGGGATGTGAATACTATCTGGAAACAGGTGAGGTCATGCCAGCCAATGGTATCGAAATCCTCAGCCATTATGATGCGATTTGGTTTGTTGCCGCAGGTCATCCCGATGTAGACGACACTCTTAGCGGTTGGGAATTTATCTATCAAATGCGGAAGCAGTTTAAAGAATATGTCTGCTTGCGTCCGATTCGCAATTATGATGGTATCGAAACATTGATTACCAACAAAGCCCCGATTGATATGATGATTATCCGTGAAAATAGCGAAGGTGAATATGTGGGTGCTGGTGGTTTTGCACATATCGGCTTTAGTAATGAACTCGCTGTCCAAACCACTGTCATGACCCGTGAAGGGGTTGAACGCATCGCTCGTTATGCCTTTGAACTGGCTCGCAAGCGTCGTAACCATGTCACCAGCGTCACAAAATCAAATGCTCTGCAATATACACAAGTCTTCTGGGATAAAGTGGTGCGAGAAGTTGCTCAAGAATATCCTGATGTCGAGTTTGATTGGATTTATGCGGATGCCGCAACCATGAAATTTGTCCAGAATCCAGCATTCTTTGATGTCATCGTCACCACCAACCTATTCGGCGATTTACTCAGTGACCTCGGTGGCGCAATGGTCGGTAGTATCGGATTGACACCGAGTGGCAACATCAATCCAGAGAAAGACTTCCCCTCAATGTACGAACCTGTACATGGGTCTGCCCCTGATATTGCAGGTAAAGGGATTGCTAATCCACTCGCGATGGTTTTGGCAGGTGCAATGATGTTGGATGATTTAGGAGAAGTCGAAGCCGCTGACACGCTCAAGGCAAAAGTTGAAGACGTTTTGCGCGATGGCATCAAAACAGGTGACTTGGGCGGTACAGCCAGCACCAGTGATGTCACCAAAGCCTTGATTGAACGCCTCAAATCATAAAACAGAAGATAGCCCTATCTGTTTATTTTTCGGTCTAAGGCTTTTCCTCGTAAACAGTATTCTGCCAATTGGTCAATTTCAGCCATATTAGCGGGGTACTGTTCAAACTCATCAAGTGTGAGTTGATAATATTCCATCCACAGTCCAACACTCCCTTTGACAACCTCTAATAGATAGGTGTTTGTCTCTGTGTCTATACCGAGTGAATACATTTTTTCGCGATTGATGTGTACCGCTTCATACTGCATGTCTTACACCCTTAATAAACCACGAAAGCCTCTACCTGAATAAAATGATTGGGCTGAGTTATGATAGACAAAGACATGACCATAACGATAATCCGCAAAAAGCGAACCCCCTAATTTGCGAATATCCGCAGGTGTTTTTATCCAGCTAGAGGTCTTGGTATCAAACTCTCCAATTTCTTGAAGTTCGCGATATTGTTCTTCATTTAAAAGTTCAATCCCCATAGCAACAGCAAGATCGACTGCGTTACCCCCAGGGAAAAGCCCTTTCTTCTCTCTCAGTTCCTCTCCTTTGCGGTCGTAACAAATGCTTCTGCGTTCGGGTGTCTGTTCTGAACAATCCATAAATATATATTCATCTGCCTGTTCATCATAACCCACAACATCAGGTTCACCACTTGTATGCTCCATCGCATTAAGTGACATCAGTTTTTCCTTATTGGCTAGCAATCGCGTTGCGACATCTTCCCATTTAATATCTTTATGTCGGTTTGGGTTTTCCTCAAAACGTGCTTCTAATGTCGCGAGTAGCTCTTCACTTTGGCTGGATGATAAATCCAATTTCACTTCAACTTTAGGGATCGATTTCCCATTACCTTTTGATGATTTTGACTTGCTCATGCGTCGTCCTTCTTCTTTATTTTGAATTTTGATACACAGGAATTGATAAATTCAATAGACCCTTATAATTGTAAATTTTGATATGTCTTTAGAAA
>CAYGTY010000107.1:17284-21237 GCA_964352825.1 uncultured Anaerolineaceae bacterium | reverse complement strand
CATACTTCGTGTGAAAAACTGCCGATTCATCGCTCATATCTCATCGCTTACCTTTATTTGCGACAATCATCTGAAATAGACCTCACGAAACCTATGTGTTCGTCTAACGAAGGGTCAGTGTATAATCCACTGCATAATGACAAAGCAATGGAGTGTGACAGTATGGCGTTTAGATATGAGTGGCGTGATGAGACTAAACGAGCGATGGTCTACATCGTTGAGGGAGACTGGAACTGGAAGGACTATCATCATGTGGTGCGGGTTTCGACATTTTCGATGACAGGCATTGAGCATCCCGTTGATAGTGTGGTTGACTTACGTGGCAGTACCCGTCCGACATTACCCGCAGGTTTATTGGGTCATGTCCGTTCATTTGGAAGAAAAAAACATCCCAAATTGACAGGACGTGCGCTTGTCATTGGCTTGCCACCAGAGGGCGTCAAAACCCTACAACTGCTGGACGACAATACCTTGCCGACGAGTGATGGCTATGTCAAATTTGTGGATACCCCTGAAGACTTCAATACTATATTAGACGAATGGGCGGAAAATCCACCCAGCTAATTCCCTTGCTATAAAAATATACGCGACCTATTTTCAAGATATAGCAAAATCACCCCAATGCGCTTTCCCTACTATCTATCTAATAGTCTTGTGGGAAATCTAAACACAGTGCATAATGGCGCGCAGGTAAGGCTTTGTACCTTATCTAATGTATAATCTACATCATGAAAATAACTAAATGACAAAAACCATGACTCAACGATTCTTATTTATCACATTACTGCTCTTGACCTTAACAGCCTGTGATGCGGTCTTACCATCCGGGAGTGCCTCGACACAAAATCAACAACAACCGATTGCCGTCACCCAAGTGACCAGTGCCGAACCTGCCGATGTCCTGCGCGATTTCATAACGGCATGGAGCAACGAAGATTATGAAACGATGTATCGCTTGATTGCTAGCCCAAGCCGCAGCCTCTATCCACGACCAGTCTTTGAGAATCGCTATACGGTTGCACATAGTATTATCCGCTTTTCAGGCGTAGACCATAGCCTGAATAGTGTCGAGATGCAGGGTGAGACGGCAATTCTTGATTATAACGTGGGTGTAGAGTCGCCGACTTTTGGTGTGATTGAAGATAGCAACCGTACGATGCGGATGGTCAATGAAGGGGGCTGGAAAATTGCATGGTCTCCTATGGACATTTTTGATGGTCTCTCATCGGAGGCACGCTTGCAAGTGAGTGTCCGCTTTCCACCACGCGAGAATATTTATGGGCGCAATGGCAAACCCTTTGCTGAACAAAATGGAACAGTCGCCAGCTTATATGCCTTAGAAAATGATATGTCAAATGTGGAAGATTGTCTCAATACCCTCGCCGAAGCAACTCGCCAACAAAAAACCACATTAGAATCTATTTTTAATGATTATTTGTCGGATGCTCGCTTTCATATTGCCGAGATGGATCCTGAACGCTTCTTCCAATTTCGTGAAGCCTTAGAATTTGATTGTGGTATTGTAGGTACAGATGATGCCTTTAGTAATGTACTTCAATACAATACCCGTCGTTATTATGGGCACGGGATTGCCCCACATGTTGTCGGTTATATTGGACGTGTGCCGGGCGAACAAGTTGAGGTTTGGGAAGCGCGCGGCTATGCTGAAACCGATTTGGTGGGATTAACAGGTGTCGAAAATGCCTATGAAGAAGAATTAGCAGGACGACCTGAACGCTTTTTACGCATTGTTGAACCGGGTGGGACGATTATCCGCGAACTGGGTGGAACAGTCGGTACACCACCCCAACCCGTGACCCTTACATTAGATCGGGATATGCAAGAATATACGGCTGAAGCAATGGCAGATGCAGTGAATTATGCACTTCCAAACTGGGGGGGTATCACGCTCGGTGGCGCAATCGTCGCAATGGATGTCAATACAGGCGAGATTTTATCACTGGCGAGTTATCCGACCTTTGACCCGCATATCTTTAACCCTGATACACAATATAATGTCTTGGGTGCATTTGAACGGATTAATGCTGACCAACGGCTTCCACTCCAAAATAAAGCAGTCGCAGAACAATATACGCCTGGCTCAGTCTATAAAATTATTACCACCCTCGCCGCCGCCTCAGAGGATATTTGGCAACCTGACCAAGTTTTTAATTGTACGATTGAGTGGCGTGGTCAAGAACGCTTCGGTGATTCACTAGAAGTTCGCTATGATTGGCGTATCCTAGAGGGCAAAGAAGAAGCGGGCGAAATCACCATGACACAAGCTCTGACTTCTTCTTGTAACCCCTTCTTTTGGGAAATGGGTGCATTGATGTTCCAACGTGACCCTGACATGCTCAATAAATATGCGCGTTTGCTGGGTTTAGGTCGTCCACTCGGTTTAAGTATTCTCGGTCGAGAAGCATCAGGCAATTTAGCCAACCCTACTGTATCGACACAAGCGATTAATAATGCGATTGGTCAGGGCGATGTCTCGGTCACGGCTGTCCAGATGGCACAGGTCACAGCCTTAATTGCTAATGGTGGGAAACTCTATAAACCCTATATTGTTAGCCATGTCGGAAACCCTGATAGTCCCGGTTATGAAGTGATTAATGAGCCTACCTTATTACAAGACCTTGAGCTTGATCCGATTGCACTCGCAGGTGTTCGTAAAGGGATGTGTGAAGTTATATCCGATACAGAGCTTGGGACAGCGTGGTTTGTGTTTGAAGGTGCGGAGTATACGGTATGTGCTAAAACAGGGACAGCCCAAACAGCAGGTGCGCCGAATGCTTGGTTTGTCGCTTATTACCCAGCCGATGACCCACAGATTGCCTTTGCAGGTGTGATGGGTAATTCACGCGAAGGCTCAGAAGTGGTCGCCCCCATGATTCGTCGTATTCTCGATAATTATTTGGGTGTCTATGAATATGAGTTTCCGCGTTGGTGGCAAGGTGAATATACCCCATTACCGATCCAAACTGAGGACTTTGTAAATAGTCAAAATGGGTAGGGAATATGATGGATTCCTTACTCCCTGCACTTAAACATGCACTTGAGCTAGAACAAGACTATGTAATCCACCATCAGTGGACATTCACACGTGTCTATGGTGGCATGAATGGCATTATCTTTCATGTTGATAATAGCCAAAGCCCAAATAAGCCAATGGCGGTCAAGATACGTAAACGTGATGCTCGTCAGCGCGCCTTACGTGAATTTTCGGCATTAGACCTTTTGAGTTCGGCACATCAAAAGCTTGCACCCGATCCTATCCAACTCGTTACAGATCGTCCTGATTTTATTGGGGATGTCATTGTGATGTCGTGGGTTGAGGGAGATGTTTTAGATAAGCTATCTCATGCCTCGCGCGACTTATGGAAAAGTGTTTTACAAACCTTGTCACAGATTCACGCTTATCCACAACAGTCGATTAAGGGGTTAACCAAACCTGTTTTTCCAATCGCTTCAACTACTGACTTACTGCGTGAGATTCAACGGCGTTATGATTATTTACCTGATGGTCAATTGGGTGAAATGACCAAAGCAGAGATGGGTTTGCTATTCGATGAATTTCGTGATGAAGCCTTGAAAACACCCTATCATACTGAGCAATTGAAGCTGACCATTTATGATACCAACCCAGCCAATATGATACTCAATAATGGGAGAGTCACGATTGTTGATTGGGAAAATGCAGGTTGGGGTGATCCAGCCTTTGACATCGCGGACTTATTAGCGAGTCCTCATTGTCCACATCTGTCACCCTCCATGCGCGACTGGATTGTGACGTATTATGCTGACATCAGTCAATCTCCCGAGATGATCAATCGGATTATCCAATACCAACGCCTGATGTTGATTTTCTGGCTTTTGCTGACGAGCAGAGGGTTTATGCAACAGACAGTAACACGCCTCAAGGGGACACGCCAATTTACATCAGAGCAGAC
>CAYGTY010000107.1:0-17184 GCA_964352825.1 uncultured Anaerolineaceae bacterium | reverse complement strand
TGCAACAGACAGTAACACGCCTCAAGGGGACACGCCAATTTACATCAGAGCAGACTCTAGAACAACAACGGCACTATATCCAACGCATTGAAACTGCAAGACAAACTCAACATATGGCATGAGAGTACCTGATGGAGAATTTAGATAATTTAATTCAAGGATTAAGAGGTAATTCTTTAGATGAGCATCATAATGATGTTATGGATATGCTTATAGTAATGGGTGAGTCAATTGTTGATGAATTAATTGAGTTGCTTAAATATCCTCAAGATAATGATCCCAATGAATATGTCCGTGGGAGGATTATCAAAGTATTGGGTGAAATAGGTGATGTAAAAGCTTTTGAAAGCTTGGTAGAGGCATCAGAATCCCAAGTAGAATTTCTACGCGAGAAGGCAATATATGCACTTGGACAACTAGATGATAACCGCGCCATTGGACTCTTGATTGCACACCTAAGAAATCATTGGGATAGGGATACACGAGAAGAAGCAGCATGGGCACTCGCAAATTATCCTGAACAGTGGGTGATTCACTTTTTAATTCGCGCATTTACCGATTCACATTATGTTGTACGTGATGCAGCGGTTTCCTCCTTAATGAAAATCGGAACACCTGCGATTGATGCTTTACAAGAAGGCTTGAAAAATGACAACGATTTAATACGCCAATATAGTCAAGAAGCACTCGATGAGATTGATAAACTTTTGAAAAAGTAAAATTTGATGTCACAAACTCGATGAGCTATTCGTCTACGTTAGTAGAATGCAAAATAAGACGAAAGGTCACAAATGATGATTATGGATATACTGATTACGATGAGTGATTCAGCGGTTGATAACGTAATAGATAAGCCTATTGTATGTGTTTGGCATGAGATAGGAAACAAAAAAGCCAGCATTGGCTGACTTGTTGTGGTGGGCTGTACAGAACTCGAATCTGTAACCTCCTCGACGTCAACGAGGCGCTCTGCCAGTTGAGCTAACGGCCCATATATGAAAAATTATACACAATTTTGGTCTGACTGCAAGGGGTGGCTTATGATTTATCTATCTGGAGACATCCTACACCCCTATTTAAAACTTGATATATTAGGATACTGAAAATAGGGTTTGATTACATCTTCGGTAAGGTGATACAAAAGGTACTACCCACATTAGGGGTACTATCAACGGTGATTTGTCCGCCGTGAAGTTCAATCACAAGCTTGGTAATGCTCAACCCCAATCCTGAGCTTCCATTCGCTGGACGATGCTCAGCCACGCGATAGAATTGGTCGAAGATATAGTCGAGATCATCAGGATGAATACCAACACCATTATCAGCGATGGTAATGTGAATCTGTGTATCATCTTCAGCGAGGGTTAGCCGAATCTCTCCGCCCTCAGGTGTATATTGACCTGCATTTTGTAGTAAGCTCGCGATAGCGCGCCACATATAATGCACATCCATTGATAACAAGATTGATGTATCAGGAATTTCGGTTATGAGTGTCTGATTTTTCTCGCTCATAATGGATTGGTATTGGACGGACAAGTTTTTCAGTATCTCAACAATATTAGAAATATTATGAGTAAGTTGATTGAGTTCGATATTATTCAAATACGATACGGTCAGTAAGTTATTAAACAGACCTTCTAAGATATTGACTTGTTCACTAACCTCCTCAAGATGTTCTTTTCGGCGGGTTTCATCGGGTATATTATTGATTAAATATAGCTTTGTTTTGATGGCTGTTAGCGGAGTCATGATGTCGTGCGTGACGTTGGTAATCAAATTGCGTAATGTGGATATACGTTGTTGTTCGATTTGGAGCTGTGTGTGTTCTTGCTCGGCTTGTTTCCGATCAGTAATATCTTGAAGTAATCCAATTCGTTGAACAGCTTGCTTATCCTCATTATAAACAGTATCACCAACTGCAAAGACGTTACGGATAGTCCCATCAGGTCGGATAATCCGATATTCTGTTGGATAGGGATCCTCATCATTATTGATACGAGTTTGAAATTCTTCTAAGTCATCGGGATGAATTCGCCGAGTAACATCGCCGATGGTATGGTCAAAATCTTCAGGTTTTATCCCATAAATACGATACATCTCACGTGACCATGTCACATAATTACTTTTAACATCAGTTGACCATGTTCCGATTTGAGCAAGGTGCTGAACCATTTCTAAGTTATTTTGTAATCGTATTTGTTCTGTTATATCGCGCGCGACCCACATGACCAATGGGCGACCTGATTGTGCTGATTTGATGAGTGCGGTTCGCGCTTCTAGCCAGCACCACATATTATCTTTTGATGTGAAGGCTTGATATTCTAGACCTTGGCTTTGCCCTGTCTCGATTGTTTTATGAATGGTCACAATGATTTGCTGGGTTGTTTCGGGCGTGACTATTTGGGGAGGGTGCGAGATATGTTTACCAATAAGGCTATCGCGAACTTCAGGGGCAATCAATTGGGATAGCACATCGACATAAAATCCATCTTTGTCAAAAATGAAGGTACGGTCGGGCAAGGCAAATTTAATGGTCTGTAATTGAGATTGGAGTTGTTTGACCTCGTCTTTCAGTCGTTCCACATCTTCTGGGGAGTCGGCTGAGTTTGCGAGGTTATGGTTGACAACAAGCCCGACTGAGATATAGATGAGGCTACTGACCAGCATCTGTTCAAACGAGAGGGCTTCTTGCTTAAACACCCATATGCCTATCGTCAAGCCCGCTGATAAGACCCCAAGCATGAGTCCAGCATACTTATGTAAGTGCTTGAATTGAGGCATCAAGGGGAATATGAATAGCAAAACTGCTCCCCATTGGATAAGGATAGCCAGCATGATAAATGTTAGGATAAAGAGAAGATGTTGTTGATACCGAAAAATCATTCGCACTTGGATTTACAATAATTGACTTCATAAATCATAACATGTTTGTTGCAGGGTGACATTAAGATTTCGTGATTTGCGCCAATGGTTTTCTTGATTATGCCAATGTGAAGCGCTTATATCGCTAGGGATGAGGTGATTTTGGTGATGGTATTGGCATTGGCAGAGGTGACTTTCTTTTTGTGCCAGTGTGCCAATCTACTCCTACAATTTGACTGATGATGAATTGTTAAGCTGCACGCTTGTCTCAGCATAGCAGAGTTGGGATGATTGAAGGTGACTATAAGGTCACGTTGGGGATTGGTGATTCACCACGCAGGACACAAAGAAATGTACAAACCCAGATTATCCTGACTTTTGGAGACCATCCGAAGTATGAGATTAGTTCAGTTCTCAGGCGATTCTCAATATCAGACGCTTGGATAGGGCGCGGAGATATGCGACAATAGGTTGTAACAAATTTCACAATATGAGGATATTGAATCCGAATGATTAGTATAACCTACTCGGCAGAGCAAAAAGCCCTAGCCGAAATTATCCGCGACGACCTAGCCAAAGCAGGGTTTGAACCGAACCAACCTGTCTTGCTGGTGTTGGTATCGGCGGAATCGAATAATGACCCATCGGTACAAGACGAAATCAAACACGCGATTAACAAGGGCATGACAATTATTCCGATTTTGGCGGAAAAGGTGGCTGTCCCTGAACAACTGGATGCTTATAAACCGCTTAATTTGAGTGCTGGTTATAAACGTGCGCCTCTGATGACACGTTTGACGCAATCAACGATGACCCGTGATGATGTTAAAAAAGCGAATCGGCTTGCCTTCACCTTTATCGGGGGTTTGGCGTTTGTGATGTTCGCCGCTGCGATACTCGGTATTATGGGGGGAGTCGTTGGTTTCCCTGTTGATGAATATAACGAGGAAGCGACCTTCCAAGCAGAGTGGGTCAATGGCTTGATTGTCGAAACGCTCGAATTTGTGCAACCGCGCTCGACCCAAGATGCAGAAAACTTCCCTGCGACATTAGAAGCCGCGCCGACCCGTTTATATCTCTATATCCGCGAGACTGCCACCGCGCTACCCAATAGCACGCCAATGCCTGATACGCAGGGGGACTAATGCCAACAGGAGATGTTCTTGTTATCGGCGCTGGACCTGCTGGCATTAATGCGGCTTATGCACTGGAGCAAGCGAATTTAGAGTATCGTGTGATTGACCGTAGTACACAGATTGCTTCGACATGGGGTAATCTGTACCCTTCGCTTCGATTGAATACATCCCGCTTTTATAGTCATATGCCAGACCGTAAATTCCCATTGAGCTATGGTTTGTTCCCGACTGGAAAACAGTATCATGAGTATGTTGTGGATTGGGTGAATGACCACAATTTCAATATCGACCTTGGGGTTGATGTTATCCGTGTAGGCAAACGTGATGATGGCTTATGGGACGTTGAAACGAGTGAGGGTATCGAAAGCTATCGCACGGTGATTTCGGCAACGGGTGTTTTTAATAATCCACAATTGCCGACGATTGATGGAATGGAGAGCTTTGAGGGTGAGATTATGCACTCGAATGCCTTCAAGCACCCTGACCAAGTGGCTGGTAAACGGGTGATGGTGGTTGGGAATGGTCCGAGTGGGACTGATATTTCGGTGGCGACGGGTAAAGTGGCGGCGAATGGCTATAGTTATTTAGCGATTCGGACAGGGGTTGATTTGCGTCCACGCTATCCCTATGGCTTACCACGTCATGCTTGGATGTTGCTAGGTAGCTATTTACCTCATGCGATGTGTGAGTTTATCCAGAAAAAGACAGGTGCGCTCAAATATGATGTTGAGCCATTTGGTTTATGGGAATCGCCTGCTAATGCGGTGTCGGCTGTAGCCTATCGTGGTCCTGAGTTGTTAGACGCGGTGCGTGATGGCTGGGTCAAACCTGTTCGTGCGCCGATTCGCTTTGATAAACGGGGGGCTGAACTGGCAGATGGCACATATCTGGAATTGGATAGTGTGATTATGGCGACGGGATTTTTGCCTGTTTTGCATAACTATCTGGATGTGGATATGCAATTTAGCACAGAGCCGTTTTCACCCTCATCTGCTTGTGATTGGGATACAGGACCGAATGGCTTACGAGGCTGGCCCGTGCGTGATGTCAGTCAACATCCCAACGGACGACAGGTACTGGGTCATGATGGGCTCTATTTGGTGGGTGTTTTTTATAAAGGACGGGGCGCATTTTATAATATGCCTGTTGAAGCTCAAATTGCGTCTGAGCAAATCACAACTTACCTCACCCACAAGCAATTTAGTGGGGTCACTGTGTAAGTATCATGTTCCGTGCTTGGCTCGTCCTCACATTGACCTGTTGCTTACTATGTTTGGTGGCAATCGGTGGGCGACTTATGCTGGGACATGTCTTTCCATCAACTGTTGTTGCTTATGTGGTGTTGCGTGATGGTGACCCTGTTGTGATGGTGCATGACCTAACACATGGTCTCAAACAGCGCATCCTCTATAATGATTTTATCGACCCGACTTTTTCAGCTGATGGACAGTTTATCGCTTTTGCTGAATTGTTTCGCTACGGTAGTGATATTATCGTCAGCGATTTGACAGGGACAAGCGTCCGCAATATCACCCAATCTCAAGCGCGTGCTGAAACCCCTGTTTGGTCACCTGATGGGCAGTGGATTGCCTTTTCGAGTAACCGTGATGGTAATAACAACCTCTATATTGTGCGCCCTGATGGCAGTGATTTACAGGTGATAGCCGAGCATCCTGCGAGTGACCGCGACCCGACTTGGTCACCTGATAGTCAATCACTTGCATTTAGCTCAAATCGAGGTGAGGGTTGGGATATATATATCGTCAATCTTACTTCGGGGAACATTACTCAAGTCACCATAAATAGCGCACCTGATTCCCAGCCAGCTTGGTCATCTGATGGTCGCCGATTAGCCTTTGTGTCTCGGCGTGGTGGCGGATCGTCGATTTATCTGTATGACATTGATACAGACAAGGTTACACCCTTGATTATCTCGAATTGGCACGATGATGAACCCGCATGGACACCTGATGGTCAATCACTTACTTTTTCGCGTTCAGTAAATACCCTGCCGACAATCATGCGTTATGATTTGGAAAAGGGACAGATTGCGCCGATGGATTTAGGAGAAGGTTATACCGATTCGCTGGTGTGGATGAGGTGATGGTCTGTATTCCAAATGCTTACATAAAGAAAGTTTTATTTGTATAAGCCAGTTCGCAACCAATCCCTCAGTATTCACAATCATTTAGCAAACGACCTCTCATAACCCTAGCATCTCAATCTCTCTTTAGGCTAGTCTTAATTAATGTATGACGTAAGCATTACAAGAGTCAAACAGTATTCTGTCCAAATTCAAAACATAGCCACCGTAAATTGTGTTATAGTCGATTGAAATATTAAGAAATATTTGGGGAATACAATGAAACAATTACGCACAGAGCGACAAGGTATTGCGATGTGGAAGATATTTGGCGAGATTAAGGTGCATGAGTGCTTTGAATGTAAACAGAAAAATCATATCCGCTATTTGGGATTTGTTAAGGATTATACACCGGGGCTACACGCCAAAATCTATCAATGCGATGGCTGTGATACTTGGATAGATGTCATTTGGGAAAAGTATGGTCAGAGTGACCATGCGGATGTGTAAAGTGATGTGAGGGCAACATCATCTCACCCTCACATCGGTTATATTATCTATTCGGAGCGTAATTCACTACTATAAATTGCGCCAAGTTCACCTTCAAATGGTGATGCAATACCTTGGTCCAGCACAACATCTAAGCCGACACCTGCCGTCGCCATAAAGTCTGCACCAATGAGTGCCTCAACGGTAACGAGGTACCGTCCACGGGTGTAGAGTTGCATTGCATACATACCATCAGCCCCTGAACATGTCGGAGCCGCTAGGGTATAAGTATTATCCATACCTTCAACAGCTTCAAAACCGTTGGATGTTGCTAATGTATTCGGGAACTCATCAGCCAACGCACCACTTGCTGCATCCGCACTTTCAAAGGTATCAATCGTATATTGCAACATACTGAAGAATTGGTCAGGGCTACAATCCCCATTCAAGATACGTGCGCTATAACGATATTGGTGTCCGTATGTTTCTGCGAATGTTGCAAAGTCTTCTTGGAATGCTTCTGGAACAGTTGCGATTGTTTCTTCGGTTGTGAATAAACCAGATACTTCGCCATCTAATGGGAATTCTGGTGGAAGTTGACCTGTAAAGGTTTCAAATGCTAACACAACCTCTTCTTGAGTTGCGGGTTCAGCCACTTCGTAAGTACTATCAACGGTTGACGGGTCGGTAATAATCACAACTGTTGAAAGGGTTTCTCCCGGTTCAACCGCGCTAACTGGGTCGCGAAGTTGGATGTTTACAACATTGTCTTGACCTTCAAGTACATCACCAAAAAGTGTGTGGCGGTAGTTGAGGTGTGGGGTTGGTGCAGTTGTGATGAAGAACTGGCTACCATTCGTACCTGCGCCAGCATTCGCCATTGCTAATTTCCCTGGGGTATCAAAAACAAGGAAACCAACAGGTTCATCTTGGAATTGATAACCTGGACCGCCTGAGCCTGTTCCAGTTGGGTCACCTGCTTGTGCCATAAAGTCTTCAAGCACACGGTGGAAAGTGGTGTTATCGTAATAGCCTTGTTGTGCAAGGAAGACGAAGTTATTGACAGTGACGGGTGTTAAATCTTCATAGAGGTCAATATATACAGCCCCTGCGCCAGTACAGAATACAGCACGATAATCAACGCCATCTTCTAAAACCTGTTCAGGTTGTTCAAATTGCATTTCTGTAAATTCATTGGGTTCTGCGGCATCACAAATTTCTTGAGGCGTTTGTGCATCTTGTGCTGAGGTGATGGATAATGCCAACACAAAAATAGAAAAAATAATGCTTAGACGATACAACTTCATTCAGCTTATTCCTTTGAGTTAGTGAACGTTATATTAGATATAATCAATAAATCTAACGATTGCATTGTGCCTTAGAACCCTATCAATTGACTAGATATAATCTGCATGGGTCATAAGATTTTCGTATATTTATGGCTGTGGATGTGTTATGTCATTGGAGACCATTAACAATAAGGACAATCAATGAAGCGATTAATCGGACACTGGCAAGGCACTGGCATCGCGAGCTTCCCAACCATTGCAACAACATCTTATCGCGAACAATTAACTATCGAAGCACATGGTGACGACCCTATTTTGAAAGTTGAGCAAATTACATGGCGCATCCATCCTGATGAATCGGAGAGCTTGCTTTACTGGGAATGTGGGTTCATCCGACAGATTAACGAGAGGCAGTGTGAATGGACAAATGCACAAAATAATGGGCGAACAGAAGTATTGCATGGGGATATCATCATCATGGGCGACAGTCTCAAATTAGATTTGAGCAGTAAGGTATTTTCTAATGATACCCGTATGATTTCGTCCACACGGTTGATTGAAGTGAGGGAGAATCAACTACGTTATACAATGCAAATGTCAACGACTGCTTCACCTACATTAGAGACCCATTTAAGTGCGACATTACAAAGGCAATAGCTCGTGATAAACGGTGAATCTCAATATTTTGGCATATTGGATCATTCAAAAGCCTAACACGAAGACACCAAAGAACGAAGGCGCGAAGGCTGAATTGCTTAACTTAGATTATGTTGTGATTTTGCTATAATGAAAGCTATAGACTGATATTACGATGATGGGTTGCTTATGTCTGAAATAGACGAACTAAAACAATTAGAATCCTTTATTGTGGGGAATAATGATTTAGAAGAACTGGAAAATATGATTGCCGAGTTTAATATGTTTGAAGTTATGGGTGCGGTTCGTCAGGAATTACGCCATTCAGATTTTCTGGCATTTATGCTCAATCCCTCAGGTAAACATGGACTCGGTGATAAATTCCTCAAGCGATTTTTAATGCGCGTTCTGAAAGAAACGAAAGTCCAAATTGATATATCGGCTATTCATGTTGATGTTCTGGATTTGTCGGGTGCAACAGTTGAACGTGAGTCACAGCATATTGATATTCTTGTGCATGATGTCAAACAAGGGTTTGTCTGTGTGATTGAAAACAAGATTTATTCAGGTGAGCATTCTGACCAACTCAATCGCTATTTGCAGAGTGTGAAACAACGCTTTGGTGATGTAGATTATTTTATCCCCATCTTTTTATCGCCTGATGGCACACCGCCTGAAGATGAGAATAGCCCGTATATCCCTGTCAGTTATAGCCTTGTTCACAAAACTCTTGAAGCCGTCCGCGAAGGTAATCAAGCCTCGTTGGGTTTATCTGTTAATTTGATGATGGAACACTACACCACCATGTTAAGGAGACATATCATGACCGACTCTGATATTGCTGAACTCTGCCGAAAAATTTATGCTGAACATAAAGATGCGCTCGATTTAATCTTTCAGCATATGCCTGATAATCGTGAAGTTACATCACAAACATTTTCATCATTCGTTGATGACAACCCTGAGCTACACTTGTCTTGGAAAGGACTGTCAGGTGTTACCTTCTATTGTGTCGCTTGGGGGAAAATTCCGAATTTGCAAATAGGAGAATCAACTTTACCCGCCCTTCAGTTCTTTATAGAGATAAAAACCAGTGCCCGTATAACGATGTATATTGACTCTGGTGAAGATGCCAACCAACAACAGCGTTTATTGGATTTATTAATCAATCAACCCTTTGCTCATAAAGGTGCACGCCAAAGCGGTAAACGGATCACCATCTACCGTAAAATCTTGATTGAAGACTACAATGAATACTCACAAGAAGATTTAAAAGAAGAAATTGCTCAAGAGTGGAAAAAGTTCCTAGAGGGTGATTTAGTCAAAATAAATAAGGTCATTATTGATGCTCAGTTTGAATAATCTATATGAGACACCCAAAATACAATTTCGGTTCGCCTAAAAGCCCCCCAATAATTAGGGGATGTGAAACTCAAAAATAAGATATAGTGAATATATAAGCCATTCATTATCTGAGGAAACCGCTCATGAAAAGACAAATCTTATTTTTATTCATTCTACTCTTGGTTAGTGTGCCATTGAGTAGCGCGCAATCTAATGACTTGCTGGCATTCCTTAACGGGTCTGGGCAGTTGGTTGTGAGTAGTGGCGATGGCAATACGCGCTGGATTGTCACGAACCCAGGGCAGGTTATTGACAGCACCTTAGGATTTGACTGGAATGCAGAAGGTAATCTGGTATTTGCATTAGAGGGGTATGGCGCATTTGAAGGCGACCCCAGCACCCAAGCGATTAATCCATTAGAAAATGCCGAAGACCTAGCGTTCTTACGGGGTTTACGCAACCGTCCGAATGATGCCCAACCGAATGGGGTATCCGCCGATGGACGCTTTGCTTTTGCTTGGTCTGATGGGCGTTACTTTGTTGTTCCTGTTGGTACAACATCAGGCTTTCAATTACCTCTAGTTGGCAAAAATGATGCACAGGGTAGTGGCTTATGGGCAGATAATACCCCCTTAGTGGCATATTGGGGTTTTGATAATGATAGTGGCAGTACGGGATTGTCTATCTTTAATGCACAAACCAATACTGATATTACGGCTTTGAGTGGCACATCTATCCCGATACCACCGATTGCATGGCAACCGAATAGTACGCGCCTTGTTTTCCGCACAGGTACAGGTGATGTTTATCTATCCGATGTTGGCTGTTTGGTTTCAGGGTGTAGTGCAAATCCATTAGAAACCGCTGTTCCCGTCGCACCTTCATCCGCAAGTAACGTACAAGTCACGGCTGACCATATCTACTATATGGATAATCAACAAATTTTCGGTTCAGACTTAAGCTGTGCGTCCAACAATACCTGTATCGACTCTCGATTTGTAGTTGGGAATAATGCCGTACCTTTGAGCATGGTGCATACCAATGGAAATAGGTTAACTTATACAGCTTATGCCAGCAATCCAAATGATGCCAATGACCGCATTGTACAACGTGTAGACCTCAGTTGTACGCCAGATTGTCAACCACAATCCACTTTGAATGGTGCGATGGCTGGTTTATTATCCGCTTCTGGCAACTTCTTGATGGTTGATATTAACGGTCAAGGATTGAATATCCTCAATATATCGAGTGGTGGCTTGGTTTATCTCACCGATACAATGGGGGAACAACTGGGTGCAGGACTCACAACGGCACGCTGGCGTTAAGTCAACATCATTTAGGGGAGTCGATATTGCTCCTCACATGTGCTTTTTCAGTTGTTTGTAATGGAGAGATATATCTCTCCACTACTCAATATGATGTGATTTCGACCTTATAAAGCGACATTCAATACGAATTTGTGTAGGGTTGATGCCACGTCATCAATCGTCGGGGCAGACATGGCTACCCCCCTACATCAAAGAACATATGACCACCTCACCTAATTTTCCTTAAATTACAAAACTGCGAGTTTGGCTTGTTTCCGCAACATCGCTTGTTCAACTAGCGCATCAAAGAGGGCTTGTTGTGTGCTGTCTTTCATGGCAGTGACTTCGGGATGCCATTGAACGCCGATGAGCCACGGATGATCTGGCATTTCAACGGCTTCGATAATGCCATCAGGTGCAGTTCCGACTACCCGTAGACCTTCGCCCAAATCTTTAATGGCTTGATGATGCCCTGATGTGGTTTTGACTTGGGTTGTCCCCATGACATTTGCGCTCAAACTACCCGATTCAATCGCGACTTCTTGTAATGTCCATATGCCTTCAGGACTACGGTGGATGTCTTCGTCTCGAATATCCAGAATATGCTCATGCAGTGTTCCACCTGTTGCGACATTCAAAACTTGAATCCCACGGCAAACACATAATAGAGGGGTTTGTTTTTCATTGATAAGGTGTTTGGCCAACCCTATCTCACCTGAATCCCGTTCTTTATCAGCAGGGTATAAATTGGGATTCTCTGTATTGCCATTATATTGTTGTGGATCAACATCTGTTCCCCCTGTGATAACAACCCCATCGACTAATGCCAAGATCGCATCAAAATCATCACCACCGGGGGGAATCAAAAGGGGGGTACCGCCAGCCCGTCGGACAGCGTCTATATATTGGGCTGGGGTACTATAATATTCGTCATAATGCTTCGATTGTACATATCCTTCACTACGTCCCGAGGTCGTAATCCCGATGATGGGTTTCATGATGGCGACTCCTTATTGATTATGAAGCTATATAGTCTGACTGATAGTAAAAGTTTACCACGACTTGATACAAGTCAGCGACAAGTGATTTCGTTTTATCCTTGAAATATGTTATGATTGCTTATATTGTACTGATTGATACAAATCAAAATTAAAAAGGATGAAAAAATGACACTCACTCACCCACCTAACTAAGTTCGATTAACACCCCCACACTTTATCTATCGACATGTCCGTGTTTGGGTTTGTCGTTATTTGTGTTCCACACAGAGTTCCCAAAATCATATTAAACTGAATAGAATCCCAAAGGAGTCCTTACCATGTTCTCTCGTTTACGCGCGCGTGGTCAACGTTTGTCTACGTTAGTGATTGTCTTACTTTTGATTGAGCTACTGGATGAATTGGTGTTTGGCGCACGCGAAGCCACATTACCACTATTACGTGATGCGCTACAGTTGGATTATATCCAAATTGGTATCCTCATCGGTGTTCCTCCTTTTGTTGCATCTTTCATCGAACCCTTTATTAATGTGCTAGCTGATACACCCTATCGCAGAAATGTGATGTTGGGCGGTGGTGTGCTATTCACCGCTATGATTATTGCTATTGTCGCTAGCCAATCGTTTATTGCACTCTTGATTGTCTTTGTTTTGATTTATTTGGCATCGGGTGCATTTGTCGGCTTTGCGCAAGCACAACTGATGGATAGTGACCCCTCACGTCATGATCAGAATATGGCGCGGTGGACATTTGCTGGGTCTTTGGGTGTGGTCGGTGGTCCACTTTTGCTGAGCCTTGTCTTGAACTTGGATGGTGCATGGCAGACTGTCTATATCATTTTAGCAATCGCGAGTTTAATCACGGTTTGGCTAAGTTGGCGTTATTTACCGACATCCACACCTGATTCTGATAGCGATGAAGACCCGATTCAGTATTTACAAAGTTTGAAAAGTGCTTTGTCCGCTATTCGTAATGTGAATGTTTTGCGATGGGTTGTGCTTTTGCAGTTTAGCGATTTGATGATGGATATTTTATTGAGCTATTTGGCTCTTTATTTTGTCGATGTGGTTGGATTGACACCTGCGACGGCTGCTATTGCGATTACAGTATGGACGGGTGTTGGGCTGATGGGTGATTTCGCAATTATCTTCTTGTTGGAGCGGATTGATGGGGTGACCTATTTGCGGGTCAGTGCTGTGCTTGAGTTTGTGTTATATGCCTCATTTTTGTTGGTTGATAGCCTTGTCATTAAATTAGTGATTCTGGGATTACTCGGCTTCTTCAATGCGGGCTGGTACTCCGTTTTACAGGGACGTTTATACTCTGCGCTTCCTGAGCAAAGTGGTGTTGTCTTGGTTGTTGGCAATATTGGTGGATTATTTGGGGCGATGATTCCCTTCGTGATTGGTGCGATTGCGAGTCAATGGGGGTTGGGAATGGCGATGTGGTTTATGTTGCTTGGTCCTGTGGTGATTTTATTGGGATTGCCATTTCGGAGTGATGACTCTACATAATCGTTTTTATTGTGCTTGAATCTTGTTAAAAAATGCCAACCCGTGACTATATGGTCACCTTTGAATCGAACACATGAGCTAGGCTGTTCTCAAGATGACCTGATGACGGTGTTATCGGGTGTTTAACAATGTGTTGATGTGCAGGTTCACAGTTTCACTCACGGGTGGTGTTGAAGATTGTACACGGGCTATATGACGGCTCACCCCTGCACCATTCGATAATCGCGTGTGGACGGACTGAAGTCGTTTATCAAAAATGATTGTTTGAGTCTGTCTTTTAATGAGGAAAGAATTTATGGAAACTAGCGCAGTGAAGATGCTGGATGCTGAGGGCGGACGTATTGGCGGGTATCTCGTCGTATGGGGCGATTCGGCTCAGCGTGATTTACAAGGTGAGTATTTTACCCCTGAGAGTGATGTTGGGCTGGATTGGTATGACCAACGTCCTGTTCTTTATCATCATGGGCTGGATGGCAACCTGAAAGCGGCTGTGATTGGTGCGATTGACACCTTACGGCAGGATGAGGTTGGTATTTGGGCAGAGGCACAATTGGATATGCACAAACGCTATGTGAGAGCGGTGCAACGGTTGGTCGATAAGGGGGTACTGAGTTGGTCATCGGGGAGTTTGGCGCATTTGGTAGAGATTGCTGAGGATGGTCATATCAAACGCTGGCCTATCGTCGAAGGTAGTCTGACACCAACACCCGCAGAACCGCGTCATACAGATGTTCAAACCCTCAAGAGTGCCTATAAAGCACTGGGGTTAGACATGGCGCGTTTGGGGATTGATGGTGCGGATGCTTCTATGGAGGACAGGGCTACAAATACACAATATAATATGGAAGGAAACAAGATGAATCAAGAAACAACAGCGCGCAAACGTTTACCATTAGCAGATGAACGTGAGGCAGTCAAAGCAGGACGTATTGAAGTGGGTAGCGAGTTCGATACATTGGATGCGATGGATATGTTGCATGGCTATATGCTGATGCGCTCGGCAAAGAGCTTTCATGGTGTGAGTGAACGCTACTCGAATGCACTGGCGCACAAAATCGGGAAATCGAATTTGAAAGCCACCAAAGCTGATGAGCTATCGTATAGTACGCAAACAGGCTTCGGGGATGAGTGGGTGCCTGATTTGTGGAGTCAGCAAATTTGGAATAAGGCGCGTCAGGATAATACGATTCTGCCTCTGTTCCAATCAGTAGAGATGCCCTCAAATCCCTTTGAATTACCGATAGAGGGAGCTGACCCGACAGTTTACTTTGTTCCAGAAAGTACCGATGAAGCCCATTTGTCGCTCGGCTCGGGGAATCCGATTCCTGATAGTAAAGTCGGGACAGGTAAAGTGACACTGAATGCGAAGAAGCTGGCGTTACGGGTCGGCTTTAGTAGTGAGTTGGTCGAAGATGCGATTATCCCCGTGTTGAACATCTACCGTGAACAAGCGGTGCGAGCGATTGCTGATGCGATGGATCATGTGTTGCTGAATGGGGATACAACCACCAGCGGAACAGGCAACATCAACAGTGACCATACTGCCCCTGCTGGCACACAGAAATATCTGTCGATGGATGGCTTACGTCATCTGCCACTGGTCGATAACACGGGCAACGCCGTGACGATGGGGAATGTCTCGCCGACACTGGCGAAGATGCGTGAAACCCGCTTTATGATGGCTGGGAAATACTCTGCCCGTCCGACTGACTTGGCATGGATTGTTGATAGTGGAACATATGCTTCGCTGTTGGGGATTAGTGAATTCTTGACGATGGATAAAGCAGGACCACTGGCAACGGCTCAGACAGGACAAATTGGCTTTGTCGATGGGATTCCTGTATATGTCTCCGCCGAGATGCCCTTGACCGAAGCTGATGGTAAAGTCGGGGGTGGCACAAATGACCGTGGTCAAGCAGTGTGTGTCTATCGCCCGGGGTGGTATGTCGGCTATCGTCGTCGTATCGCTGTGAGTGTCGATTACCTATCTTACTACGACAGCTATCAATTGACGGCAACCGTTCGTCTGGCATTTGTGCGCTTCGATGATGGTGTTGCGAGTAGCTTGTATAACATCGCAGTATAATCCCTCTCTAACACTTGGAGAGGGACTTTTCTTGGGTGGAGAGCAATCTCTGCCCTTTTGCTGACGATTGACCTACGTTACTGACAATCTCTTGCTCCTTCGTGTATAAATACACTAATGAAAATGAAGCTGTGCAAATGGATGAAGCAGCAGCTGATCATTTCTTAAATTGGACTTACTCAAAAATTTATCAAGGTGGCTTCGCAGACATAAATTGGGGTCAAGATGGATGTAATATCGCAAGTCCGCCACAAACATGTATTGATCCTAGCTTACCAGGACAGAATCGTTTGCGATGGATGAATATTACAATGACAGAATTGATTATCACTTTGTTTAGTTCATAGGAGATAGAAAATGAAAAAAATCATAAAGATTCTATCAATAGGCTTATTTGCCCTCTTTATTCTCAGTGGCAATATTTCAACAATGGGGCAGGAAACCCCTTCAAATACTGTATTAGATATTGCATGGAAGCCAGATGGTACAATGATAGCACTAGCTACTTCAGAAGATTTAAAAGTAATTGATATTACCAGTAATACAATACAGGCTGGATTTGATATTAATGACTTCATAATAAGTGTAGATTGGAGTCCTGATGGCAATACAATTTTGAGTGGACGACGCAATGGCACAATTGATATATGGGATGCGAATTTAGGTTTGAGTATAACGTCTTTCATCGCACACCCTGGAGAGAATGCTCGGTTATCATTTGTGCGATGGAACCCTAATGGTACAAGATTTGCTTCAACATCCACAAATATACATATACCAACTTTGCGTATTTGGGACTCAAATACTTACACTATACAGAGTGAATTTAGAGATGCTGCATTTTCAGAAGTTTTATGGAGTCCAAATGGCTCACAAATATTTGCCGCTAACCTTAATGGTGGGATATATAACTTCGACTCAAATCTAAGTAATTATAATGGTGTAGGTTTCTATGATAGAGTTTTATCAATAGCAGTAGATTCGTCTGGTAATAAAATTGCTAGTAGCTCGTCATTAGATAGAAACATCCATATTTGGGAGATTTCCACTAACCAACTTCTACATGTACTGAGTGGGCATACTGATGCAATCCTTTCTATGAGTTGGAGTTCTCAGGCTAATTCCCTTGCAAGTATTTCTCTGGATGGAACTGTCCGTATATGGAATACGAATACAGGACAGCAAACTAATATTATCAATGTTGGAACTCCAGCATATACAGTAGCGTGGAGTCCAGATGGTACAGAACTCGCCTATGGTGGAGAAAATGGTGTTGTCGAAATTATAGATGCTCCAAATTCCTGCGACCACAGCATCATAGCAGGGGACGTGAGTGGGTTGGTGAGCGCGGTCAATAGTGCCAACGCCGACCCTGATGCGACGAGGATTTGCGATGACGAGTAGTTGGCATTTGTTCGCTTCGATGATGGTGTTGCGAGT
>CAYGTY010000106.1:0-21551 GCA_964352825.1 uncultured Anaerolineaceae bacterium | reverse complement strand
TACCCCGTGTCCGTATGGTCTGATATTTGTCTGGTGGCAGGTCTGTTGCTGCCAACTCATCTAATATATTATCAATCATGCCACGCAATTCTGCCCGTGATGCACGACCATCAGATTGGCGTAATGCCACATATGGTAATATCAAACTAGTCATCACACGCACAACGATATAGGTCTTGGCTTCAAATACAACCACAATCGGATAATTATTATCAGCAAGATAGGCAACAGGCTCATCACTGATGTCGAAGAGTCCAAAGGTCAATAGATAATAGAGTTCCGCATAGGTGTTCATCCACATCCGCAAATGACTATTACGGTCTGCGCGTAATGTGGGATGCAAATCTCCGACAAGCACAATGACCCCTTCGCTTGCAAGATGATAAGCTAAATTTTCTACACGGTCATTAAATGTACGTGCTGGTGGCTCGAGACGACCCGTCTTTTGTTGTAACAGCAATTTTAGGATTGTTTCGAGTCGGGTTGGATGAGTCATAATAACACCTTCTCAGAACTAATTGATCCGTTATGAACCATTATAAAACGTTATTTACTGTAATGCAAGAGGATAATATATGATAATTAATGGTTCGCATATATTGAGTATACGCCCAGTTTATGTCGTCTTAATGCTTTTGGGGAAACCTAAAGAATACGTTAATTGTAAGTTAAACTATCAATAAGTGATAGTTTAGATGTGTATTATGTCCTATACTGGGAATATTGCAGAGATGATAAGCGATGTCCCAAAGGCTAATAATAAGAGAATGGTCGCCAGAATAATGAACTTCAGATAGCGTTCATTGACTTGCCGTAGCACATTAAATAACAGAATCCAACCACTTAAGCCAAGCATAAACGTTCCATAAAATGCGACTAAAAATGCAATCGCATGCGCTATGGATAACTCTAATGCAGATACCAACAGCGGTCCATTAATGGTCGCCCAAAAGAGATACGGTCCTGGGCTGAGGTAATTCATCATAACACCAGTAGCCAAAATCTTTTGCCAGCTTTGCTCTGTCACAATATCCGACTCATCAACCATCGTTTCTAGTGTTTTACCCGATCGATATTGTTGCCATGCGCCATAGGCTATATAAAATAAGAGCAGTCCCCCACCCAATTGAATCAAGCGTAGGACTTCATTCGGGAGTTGACCTAAAATAAAGGTCATCAAAATGATAATTGGCGCATCAGTAATCATGGGCGACAAAACAATCAGCATTGCTTTACGCCAGCCTTGCGTTAGTGTGATGTTTATCAGATAAGCAATCAATGGACCGGGGACAGTGGTTGCGCTGATTCCAAAGCTAATTGCAGGCAAAATAAATTGTTGGAACATGGTAATGTCTCATTTTGTGTGCAGTAAATATATAGATGGCAGTCGATTATAAATTGTCGAGTTGGCTCAATTCATCAGGTGTGAAGCGATGACTCAAGGATTCTATACTATCTTTGAGTTGCTCAATAGTGCGTGAACCGACAATTGGAATGACAGGGAAGGGTTGAGACATCAAATATGATAAGACCAAGCTGGTTATGCTGATTTGATATTGCGATGCGAGGTTTTGCAGATAGGTATAACGTGCTTGATTGCTGGGATTATCATAGGTTTTGTGGTCCGCATCTTCAGGTCGATTATCGGCTAATTTAGAAAAATATCCCTTTGCCTGTGACGAATAAGGAATCACTGCCATCCCTGTTTTCTGATGAAAGACGCGGTCAGCAGCACTCATCAAGACCATCGTTTTATCACCGATAGCGTCGTCATTAGGGACAGCCAAACTCCACATCGGTTGATTGGCAACAAATCCCATTAAGTTGTTTTCACGGGCATAATAATTTGCTGTTTCAATACGTTCCACTGACCAATTGGAACAAGCAAAATATCGGATTGTCCCAGCTTGTACTTGCTGATTCAGTACATCAATAATCTCATCCACAGGCAAGCTAGGGTCATCACGATGCAACCAATAGAGGTCGATGGTATCCATATTAAGGTAATGGAGACTGGCTGTTATATCGCCGAGAATATCTTCAGGTGCTAAACGTGAGACCTGCATAGACTGTAAATCAGGGTGTGCGCCCTTGGTTGCGATAACAACTTCATCACGTATACCCCGTTGAGCTAGCCAATTTCCGATGGTTTGCTCACTTTTATTTTGTCCATTGGGTAGCCAATCTGCATAAACACGCGCGGTGTCAATAAAGTTACCGCCTACTTCAACAAAATAATCCAAAATAGCAAAGGCATCGTCAGACGAGATTTTGCTACCAAAAGATGCTGACCCTAAGCAAATAGGGGATACCTGTAAGCTGGTATTGGGGATGGTGATGGGGTGCATAATAAACTCCTCGATTGTGTAATCAAGGAATTATAGCGTATCCTATCTGGATTTTACGATTGTCGCTTAAAGCATTGGCGATGTTTGAATCGAATCATAATTAATGGCAAGGTCTTTCCATGCTTCACCAATCCGACGGAAACCTTCGCGGATGTCATTTGGATTATGAATCCCATAATTGAGGCGCATTGCATGTGACCCCCCATCACTGGTATAGAACATACTGCCGATAGCAAAGGCAACATCCATCTGGATACCTGTGATAAATAATTCGGGTGAAGTCGGTCCATTTTCAGGTAATTCTACCCACAGATACAAGCCACCTTGCGGGGAATACCATGTTGTGCCTGTTGGGAAAAATTCTTTAGCTGCTTCTAGTGCTGCGTCACGTCGTCGGCGTAATTCTAGGCGATTGCGCTCCAGTTGTTTTGCGAGAATACCCCGTTCTAATAAGAGGTGAATGGTTCGCTGGTTTAAGCCTGAGGTCGAAATATCAGCAGCTTGTTTAACCCGTACCAAACGGTCATATTGCTGACCATCCGCAATCAAATATCCAATTCGCATCCCCGGTAAGAGCATCTTGGTAAAAGCATTGGCATGAATCACTATCCCACTTTCATCAAGTGCTTTAAGTGGGGGGAGGTGTTCACCATCAAAACGGAATTCGCGGTAAACTTCGTCTTCTAATACAGGGATTTGATGACGTTCTGCGAGCCGAATCAGCTGGCGACGGCGATGGATTGGCATGACATGACCTGTTGGATTTTGGAAGCTCGGCATCACATAAATCAAGCGTGGATGGTGGTCATGGAGGTAATTTTCTAGTGCATCAATTCGTATCCCATCTTCATCAATCGGTATGCCTTGGATATGAACACGCCGTGCTTGGGCAATATCCATAATACCCAAATAAGTTGGGTCAGCACTGACAAGGGTTTCACCTTCGGACATCAAGGCTTGTAAGACGAGATCAATGGCTTGTTGTGCGCCACCTGTAATCAGCACATCCTCAAAACGACATTGAATGCCAATGGCACGGACATAATCACGGACAGCGACACGCAAAGGAAGATAACCTTCAGGTACTTCATAGGACAGGGCATTTGCGCCGTCACGGTCAAGCACAGCATTGATTGCATCTTGTAGATGACGCATTGGGAAAAACTCTTTTGGTGGCGATCCATGGCTAAAGTTAATGACCCCCGGTTTACGAGCAAGGCGCATCATCTCACGGAGTGATTGAGCCGTTGTTGATTGTTGCTGGATAGGGCGTTGGGTTTGTTTGGATGATGGTATGGTGGCTTTATCCCGCGAGACAAATGTACCGCGTCCTGCATGGGCGCTCAAATACCCTTCAGAGCGGAGTTCGGCATAAGCATTGACCACACTAATGCGACTAATACCAAGTTGTTTGGCAAGGTCACGGCTAGCAGGCAATCGCTCCCCCGCACTCAATATCCCACTATCAATCTGCATCTGAACCTGTCGTATGACTTGACGATAAATTGGTTCTTCACTATCTCGATGAAGTGTAATATTAAGCACTTGGCTCTGCATATGTATTTTCCTATTTTATTCATGGACTTACAAGAAACACTGTATCAGTATTAAGATACCAATCTTAGTACCATATAAGTCCAATTAGACCACTGCCAAGTTAGCCCTTATGCTAAGATGTTAGACTTCATTTGTCTGTTTGATTACGAAATTGTTGTTTAATCAAATCCGCATTAAAGACATGTTTGGTCTGAGGTTGTGTGGCATGGCGTTCATAATCCGATAGCCATTGTTGCGAATCTTCTAATGCTAGACGTATATCCAATGTCGTTTGTTCAAGCTCTTCAGTATACATATCCTGAGGTAATTTTAAGCGAATCTCTGTCAAAAGCTCTTTAGCAAGGTCTTGATATTTTTTGCTAGTTTGTGGATGATTCATGACAATATAGCATAGAGAAATCCCTTTGCGCGGTTTACCAATCGTATTGGCATAGAGTGCAATATAGTAAAGTAGCTTGTTCTGATTCGTGGGTGGGTTCTCGTCAATTAGAAATGTGATGGCGTGCTGTAGCTTTTGAATAGCAAGCAATGAAATATTATCGTCATCAAGCTCAACGCCCATTTTTTTAGCTAACTCAAGCTCAGATTCGCGATTTTCTAGATTATCGACGAATTGAATACATTCTTCTAATATCTCGCGTTCCATCATGTTGATTCATCCATTAACTAAAACTTACAATGTATATTAAAGTGTAACGGAATTTGTTTTTTATGGCAAAAAATTAACCATAAATCAACCTAATCCCAAAAGAATTGCACCCAAAACCATGACAGTCGAGGCTTTAATACGTTTTTGGAAATCCCCTTCTTTCAATACCAATGCACCCAGCAGAACTCCCATCAGTATACTGATGCTTCGTAATGGGGCGACATAACTCACTTGACTGAAGGATAATGCAAATAACATTAACACATAAGATAGTGAGCTGAAGATAGCGACAAACATTGCTTTCCATTTGTCTTTTTGCCATGCAAGTTTTATATCCCCCGTGTGACGGAGTGCAATCGGCGTGAGGATAAGCAGTCTAAATAAAGTAATGCCCCACTGGAAGATAATAGGGGATAATTTTATATAACTCACCGTATAGCTGTCCCATATTGTATAGCCTGCAATCGCTAATCCCGTTAACCCAGCATAGAATAAACCTGTCCCCAGATTCTTATCTCGGAATTTACGTGGGTCACCTGTCAGCCCAATGATACCAACTGTAATTAATAGTGTGCCGACGAGTGCGATGAGGCTTGGACGTTCACTGAGTAGAATAACGGCAGCGACAGTTGATAATAGTGGACCGATACCTCTGGATAGGGGGTAAACAATTGATAAATCAGCGACCTGATAACCGCGTGTTAGGGCGACGAAGTAGGCAAGATGGAGTACGGCACTACCAATAATCATCACCCATTCAATCAAACCGATAGTGACGTTATTGGTACTCAGCATAAGTAAGATAATCGGAAAATAGAGGATAACTTCGAGGGTTGCAAATAACCAAATGAAGCTAATGCCACCAATAGCACGTTTGGCGACCAGATTCCAAAGTGCATGGGTAAACGCAGATGATAACACTAAAAGTATTGCGAGGCTTGTCATGATAGATTCCATCGAATGTTGGTATACAAAATGAACCAACTCATCCCCTCAGGGCTTTTATCCCGTAAGGTGTCTACCATGTGGCTTGAAACAACGCTTGGTCACAGACCCAACATCTGTTGGCGGAACCCTAGATGCACATGAGTTCGCTAGATATTGAGTATAGTACATTCAACAGAGATTGTCTCTTCTCATTCTAGTCTTTCTGGACGATAGCACCCCAATGCTCAACGATTAACCCGTTCTCAATCCTCATAATCTCAATGGTTTCACGGTCAATTTCACGCCCTCTATCATTGCCCCACCAGTGTAGGCGCGCCACAATTTTATCTTGCCCTTCAATGACATCCAGAATATCGACATTAAACGGTTCGGAGCGTCGCGCCCCTTTGACAATGAGTTTAAATTCTTCAGGACCATCTACCGTGATATGTGGCGGTTTCTGATGATCAATATAAGTGGGTGCGAAGATTTCATCGACATTGGACAAATCCCCTGTATTAAAAACAGCAACAACTTTTTCGAGTAAATCCCTCATCATTCCTTACCTCAAATTGTGGTTATTTAGTAAGTCTTTCCTGTTTTCGGTATTATGTTTATATTTGTGCGCTGATTTATAATTTCATGGACTTACTCATAGAGTTTAGGATCAAGCGCATCGCGTAAGCCGTCACCGACGAAATTAAAACCGAGTACTGTAATCATAATCGCGACCCCAGGGAAGACCGCATACCACCACGCATTGGTCGTGAAGTTACGCCCTGTGTCAATCATCGTACCCCAGCTAGGGTTCGGAATTTGGACACCTAATCCGAGGAAGCTCAAACCCGATTCCGTTAAAATCACACCTGCGATACCCAATGTCGCCAAGACAATCGTCGGTGCAACGGCATTCGGCAAGATGTGGCGTAATAAAATACGTGGGACTGATACGCCTAATGCTCGTGCAGCGATAATATATTCACGTTCTTTGAGTGATAAAACCTGACTTCGCATCATACGCGCATCTGATGCCCAACCAATGACACCGAGTGCAATAAAGATGCTCGCTTTTTGTGGGTCAAAGCCGATATTCTCAAAAAATGTCCACTGGCTCGTATCAATGATATTCACCCACACAATCAAGAAGATAAGCCCCGGAATGGCAAAAATCGCATCCGTAACCCGCATAATCACATCATCAATCCAGCCACCATACCAACCCGAAATCAGTCCGACAGTAACACCGACACTCACCGAGATGCCTTGGGCGATGATGGCAATTTGAATCGAAATTGACGCACCATATAATAAGCGACTAAAAATATCTCGTCCGAAGTCGTCCGTACCGAGGAAGTATTGACTCCCCGGTGGAGTAAGGCGGTCAACAGGGTTAATCTTATTGGGGTCGTAGGGTGAAATATAAGGTGCTGCTACTGCACAAAATATAACAATAACAACAATGAACAAGCCAAAAATCGCAATTTTATTCCGTAAGAAGGCACGCACAAATCGACTACGGTTAGCATTCTGAGTTTGTTGTTTAACAGCGAGTCGTGCAACATTCGTTTTTTCAGTCATGGTTGCCTCCTAGTTATAGCGAATACGTGGGTCAACAACAGCATAAACAACATCGGTCACAAGGTTGACCAACAAAATCACAATCGCACCATAGGTCAAAATTCCCATAATCACAGGTGTATCCCGTGTTTGAATCGCAGGCACAATCGCACGCCCTAATCCAGGCCAATTAAAGACTGTTTCCGTCAATAATGAGCCACCCAATAAGCCAGCGACTTGCAAGCCGATGACTGTCAATACAGGTAAGAGGGCATTACGAAGATGATGGCGAAAGAGAATCGTATTTCTCCTCAAACCTTTAGCACGGGCTGTCTGTAGATAATCTTGCGAGCGTACCTCTAACATCGAAGACCGCGTGATGCGTGCAACGGTTGCCGAAAGGCTTGTCCCTAATACTAAGGAGGGCAAGACCATATACCACAGGTCACCGTTGCCCCAACCTGCCACAGGGAATATCGCAATCCCATAAGATGACTGTGTAAACATCAATTGCGCTATCAAACCTTGCCAGAAGACAGGCATCGATAATCCGACCAATGCAAAAATCATCAGCGCATGGTCAATCCATGTATATTGTTTAATCGCGGATATAATCCCTGCTGATATGCCCAAAAATAGGGACACTGTCAGTCCACCTAGCATCAATTGCATCGTCCGAGGCAAGCGATAACCAATAATATCGACAACAGGTTCTTTCAAAATAAAGGATTGCCCTAAGTCTAATCGTATCATCCGCCCTAGAAACTCAAAATATTGTTCATGGAAAGGTCGGTTGATACCGAGCGCATCTTCAATTTCGGCAATCGTTTCTGCGGATAGGCGATTGTATTCCTCGCCTAAAGACGCACGTAAGGGGTCACCGGGCATGAGGTAGGTGAGGACAAAAATAATCGTATAAATAATTAATAAGGTCGGAATCATCTGTAATAAGCGACGTGCAATATATTTTAGCATAAGGATTTTCACCACATGTCTGAGGATAGAGAGACGTTTTGATGTAGGAGAACCCCTTCCCTAAATCCCTCGCCGATTTATCAGAGAGGGACTTTTGTACCCTTCTCCAATGATTTGGGGAAGGGCTGGGGCTGGGGTAAGAGAGGTATATTAAAACCCTCTCCCACAGTATTACATATAAATCTTAGACCGCTTACATATCACCTAAAGAAACTTTCCACATTGGAGCGGTGTATGTACCACCACCACCGGGAGCAAAGTCGTTGACATAGTCTTTTTGTAACCATGAAACTTTACTGTACGCGGATGGAATCACGATGGTGTCTTCCATGATGATGTCGTGAACTTGTTGGTAGAGACCTTCACGGACTTCTGCATCAAGTTCTGCACGCGCTTGGTCGAGGAGGTCGTTGACTTCTGGGTTATCATAACGCATTGAGCCTTCACCTTGATAAATCAAGAAATCAAATACGTCTGATGGGTCAACGATACCTGCTGCCCAACCATTTTGGAAGATCATTGCATCATCTTCACGGATGCTATCCCAGTATGTACCACCATCTTCAACGATGAATTCTACTTCAACGCCGATTTCTTCTAGACCTGATTGCCAGACAACAACTTGTGCTTCGTCGCTGATGGATTCTAGCAGGTGAATTTTAATCACAGGTAGACCTTCGCCACCGGGGAAACCAGCTTCTTCCAGGAGGCTAGCAGCCAATTCAAGGTCATATGGATAGAGGGTTGCAGGTGTGGATGCTGGGAAACTTGGTGGCAAGAAGCCGAGGTCAGCAGGGAAACGTGCGCCTTCTGACAAAATATTCCATGAGGTTTCGCGGTCAAGTGCATGGGCTAAAGCACGGCGTACCAAGGGTTGTTCGGAGAGGAAACCTGTTTCCATGTTGTAACCCCAATAGCGGATGTGTAGCCCTGGTTTTTCGTTGAATTGGTCACCAAATTCATCAATGATGGCTTGGCGTTGTCCACTTGGGAAGGAGAACAAGAAATCCAAGTTACCTTCACGATAGTCGAGCAAAGCAGTATTTGCATCACCGTAGTTGATGAAGCGGATACCACTATTCATTGGCATACCCTCTACATAGTAGTCTGGGTTAGCTTCAAGAATGAGTGTATCTTGTCTGCGCCATTCAACAAATTGATAAGGACCTGTACCGACAGGAGTATTGCTGATGTCATCACCCAATTGCATGTATGCTGATGGGGAAACAATCGAAATCATCCCGTTGATAAGGAATAAACGGTCAGGTTGTGACAATGTGATTTTGAAGGTATAGTCGTCAACGGCTTCAAGCCCTGCAACGTCCATATCTTCATTGATCAATGGGACTTCTTCTTCAGCTTCAATCATTGCTTCCATTGCTTCGATGTATTCGGAAGCACCGAGGATGGATTGCATTGCTGCATCACCACTACGGATAGAAATATCTTCATCCGCATTGAGCGCAACCATATAATTCCACATAATGTCGTCTGCTGTGACTTCACGTTCACCATCAGCATAGTCGATACCATCCACTTGATGGAACATCACACCTTGGCGCAAAGTGAAGGTGAAGGTTTGGTTACCGTCTGCATCTTCACCAATTTCCCAGCTTTCAGCTAACGCAGGTTCAATTTCGCCTGTTTCAGCATTTAAGCGGGTCAAGCCTTCAAAGATATTGCGGTTGACTGTACCAATGGTAATGGTATCGGAAATAAAAGGGTTGAGGTGTTCGGGGTCAGCCGTAATTGGATAACGGATGAATCCATCTTCACCCTGTGCCAGACCGAGTGGTACAAGCGTTAGGCTGGCTAACATAAGAACCATAAGTAGCGTTAACAATCGCTTCATATAGAAATTCTCCTAAAGTAAATTTGCATGTATAAATTTAGATTTTGATATTGTGAGGCAAAACCAACACAAATCCGATATTAGTGTAATCGAAAATACAAAGATTACGCAATACATTAAAGTCTATACTCATATTTATGATATATTTTGGTGGTCTATGTTTCTTAAGTAAAGTAGAAGAAAGCATATTCTGTAGGAAAGAAATTGACTCCCTTCCTACAGAAGAAGTAGTTATTTAATAATATTACTTTGTTTCGGCGCGAATCACATCTTGATTAACAGACTCAGTATCGGATTGCCCACGACGACGTTCACGAATATAGTAAATTGGCTTATTCTGTGACTCATGGTAGGTACGCATAATCATATCAGCAACGATACCTGTACTGATAAACTGAACACCCAAGACGATGAGTAATACAGATAGTTGTAAAAGAGGGCGGTCTCCAATTTTGTTTTCGGTCAGTAGTTTAAAGACCGTCAAATAAAGCCCCATTAACGAGCCAACTGCACCGACGGTAAAACCAGCTGCACCAAAGACATACAAGGGGCGATTAAAGTAACTCAGTAAAAATGTTACGGCAATCAAGTCCAGCATAACTTTGAAGGTACGGTTAAAGCCATATTTACTGCTTCCCCATTCACGCGCACGGTCAACCACAGGAACTTCGGTGACACGAACCCCCATTTGGCTTGCTAATGCAGGGATAAAACGGTGCAATTCACCATAGAGTTTAACCCCTTTGGCAACATCAAAATGATAGGCTTTTAGGGTACAGCCATAATCATGCAAAACAACGCCTGTCGAATTTGAGATGATGCGATTGGCTGTCATTGAGGGTAAGCGACGTAAGAGAAATGGTTCTTTGCGGTCTTGTCGCCAACCGCTGACAATGTCATAGCCTTCGTCAAATTTATCAAGAATTTTCTGGATGTCTCTGGGGTCATTTTGTAAATCAGCATCAATCGTGACAACAATTTCACCACGGACAGCATCAAAGCCAGCAGACATAGCAGCCGTTTGACCGAAGTTGCGGCGAAAATGAATGACATGCCAACGACTATCTTTCGCTTGTACAGCATTGAGCTTTGCGTATGTATCGTCACTGCTACCATCATTGATAGCAATCACTTCATAGCTACGTCCAATTTCTTCAAGGGCTTCGGTTAGTTCTGTGTGGAGTCGTTCTATATTGCCTTCCTCATTATAGACAGGAATGACAACAGAAATATCAAGTTCGGGTTGTTCAATAGTTTCAGGATGAATCGGCATATATTTTCTCCAAATGGATTCGTCGCGCATATTCTAACACTCATAGCGATAGGATTCTAGGCAACAAGCAACATATCTACCAAAGCCAATTATCAAAAAAGAGGCTAAGCTGGCTCAACCTCTTTAGTTATTACAATATCAAATTTGAACTTATCGTTTTATTTTATTGAAATATAGAACCACAACTTGGGTACCCTGGATTTTCTGTTTCTATACCCTCAAAGCTCCCAGTTGCAATTTCATATATTTCCCAAACATCACTTCCACTATCATAGTAGTCAGAGCAGTATTTAGAACTTTTTTCTTTCTTTTTCTCTTTGGTTGGCTCTGGTGTTGGGTCTGGCGTTGGCTCAACATAAAATGCAGACGGGATTTGGTCTAAAGTAATTAGCCCTTCTTCATATAATCCGAAGTAATATCCAGCTTCCCAATCATAATCGGTCTTACAGCGTCCATCATCCCATGCGTTACCGGGGCTACATAAATTCGTGTCATCTGGCTCTTCGGTTGGGTCGGGTGTGGAACCTGGCTCTTCAGTTTGAATAATAGTAATCGGCTCATCCCCATTTTGTGGGCAGAATAAATCAACAGAATAATTCAGAAGCCCTTCAGGGACATTTTCTAATACACAGAAAGATTCACCTAATGCTGTGTCAGGAACAAATTCTGGCTCAGAAAAGTCACAACCAATCAAGCGATCGTTACTGTTCCCATCAACGCCAAGATCATCAGGTTCAGTCAGACAAGCCGTCGTCCGATAGCCTTCATATACAATCAAGTCTGTCCCATTTGGACCCCCACCGGGGATGGTTAATTTGCCTTCAACCACAGTAAATTCGATGATATTACCCGGTTGTAAAATCCGCATTGCAATTGTTGACCCTAATCGAATATCAGCACCGTTGACCGTTAAGTCAATTTCGATATTTTGCGGACCTTGAACAATCAATGTATCGCTAGGCGCTTCTTCGCAAGCAGGTGATCCAAAGCCTGTCCGTAGATAAAAGGCTTGCATCAAGGAGCGTTGACCGCCTGTTGATACGGGTAGACTTGCTAATTCAGGGGATGATTCAACCAAATCCGAAAAAATCCAACCGATTCGACTACCAACCACTGTCCGATACCAGTCGCCTGCTTCGTTGGTTGCATCTACTTGCAACGTATCTCCAGCCACAACACCTGCAATAACATTAAAATTTAGGCTTGGACCACTGCGGATATTTGCACCTGCATTCATTGTAACTGTAATCGGGTCAGCACCTTCAAAAGTTGAATCAGGGTCAACCGCACTTTCCACCTCAACATCACCCAACAAGATAAATTTGACAGCTTGCCCTGGGAGTGAGTTTGGAATATTTGCCTGTAAATTCATCACTGCCACACCCCATTGCGACAGGTCAGTATTCATCTCTGCAGTTTGAATGGATGCTAGAATTTCTAATTGAGCAGTATCAGCAACCTCGGAGAAAAATGTATCGTCTACCGTTTCTGTAAATTCTGCTGAAACCAGATTATAGCCATAACAAGCTGTATTGCGACCTAAGGTCTCACAGTTTTCGGCTAAAGAGTTTAATGCTAATTCTAAAATCTGTGGACATGTACCTTGTGCAAAAGATATAGTCACAGAGCCTAATAAGAGTACACTTATTGAAATAATAAACCGTCTAATCACCATTTCACAACACCCTATGTTACATAACATTACTTACATTATAAATGATAATCAAAAAACAGCATCCCCAAATTAAAAATTTACCGATATTGGCATAAAGCTTTACTCAACTTTTGTTTTATCTTGATATTAGCGCAACATTTTTTAGGATAGCGCGTACAATATAAGCAGAAAAGATTGATGTAGGCGAAATGGAGAAACACATGAAAAAAATCTTCATCATTGGATTCCTATTAATGATTAGTGCAACAGCCGTTTGGGCGCATGGTGATGATGAAAATGATGACCACCATGACGAAATTGATACCAGTAATGCTGTTATTCCAGAAAACCCAACTTATTATGAACACATCCAACCGCTTCTCGAATTACATTGCACAGCTTGCCATAGCGAAGGGCAAATCGCAGGGGACATCGCAATCGATACACCTGAGGATGCTGTTGCTGGCTCTAGTGACATTGCATTTAATGTCTCAATAGGGTATATGCCACCGTGGATGCCATCGCGTTTGTCACTCCCGATGAAGCATGACCGCAGTTTATCAGATGCTGAAATTGCGACTATTATTGCATGGTCGGATAATGGCGCACCTTTGGGTGAACCTGAAGATTATGTTGCCCCAGAAAGTCGCTATGAACTGGTTGAAGTCCGCCCAGACTTAACCCTTCAGCTTGATGAGCCTTATATACCCAGCGAATCGGTACAAGATGATTATCGCTGTTTTGCATTCCCGCTGGATATTGACAAAACACGCTATATAACAGGATATGAATTTTTACCCGACATCACAGAAATGGGACATCATGGGATTGTTTATCTTGTTGGAGAATCAGCACGGCGAACAATCGATAGACGCGATGGTGAAGATGGTCGCGCAGGTTGGTCATGTTATGGGGTTATCGGCTTAGGGACATCAAGCGAGATGATTGGGACATGGGCACCGGGAGGATTACCTGTTATGTATCCTGATAATACAGGCTATCGTATCGAAGAAGGAGATGTCATTGTTGTTCAGATGCACTATAATCTCGCCATCACACGTCAACCTGACCAAACTAAAGTCAACTTACAATTAGCAGACCCCAACCAAGATATAGCCGAACTCATGACCTTTGAATTGCAAGCTCCTGTAGAAATCCCATGCCCGACAGGTGTCGAAGGACCGCAATGTGACCGCAATGCCGCATTAGACAGGGTTGCAGAGCTATATGGGCAAGAGTGGCATTATATCCCTGATGGCTTGTTACGTGAATGTGACCAAACAATTGGTGATTATGCCGATAATGTTGGCGAAGATGCAACCACTTTCTGTGATTATCCTGTACCCTTCTCAATAACGGTCTACGGTGTATTGGGGCATATGCACGAATTGGGGCGCAGTTTTCAATTTGAATTAAATCCCGATAGTGATAATCCCCTTATGTTGCTGGATATTCCCAATTGGGACTTCCATTGGCAAGATCGCTATCAATTTGCAGAGCCACTGCAATTATCGCCTGGTGATACACTGCGGATGACTTGTAATTGGGATAATACGCTATCTGATGACCCACGTTATGTTGTGTGGGGAGAAGGTACACAAGATGAAATGTGCTTTGGGACAATCATGATTTTAAGTCCATAATTGCATCAAAATGTAATACTCTGAATGCTTCTGGAGATAAAATCTGTTTGTGTAGTGGCATGGTGCACCATGCCGCTACGATGATTTTCAATTTCTTTTGAGACATCTGAATTATCCAGCTAAGGTATCAGGTTTAACTTGTTGAAAGCCCTCGCCATAAGCGGTTTGCCCCATACCAATGACCATAAACGCATGAGGGTCAATTTGGCTGACCGCATCTTTTAATTCACGAACTTGTGACCGTCCAACCGTAATATAGAGCATTGTGCGTGCTGTACCAGTATATTGCCCTGTAATTTGCCAACTGGTTGCGCCCCGTTGTAAATCATCAAAGACAATTTGTGAGACTTCATCAGGCTTGTCGGTAATAATCATGGCGGTACGGATGACACTCGGTCCTTCGAGAACATAGTCAATCGCTAAACCAGTGACAAACAAAGTAACGGCTGCATATAGTGCGCCTTCCCAACCATAGACAAAGCCCGCAATAACAATCACAACCGAATCAGTATAGAGGAAGGTCGTACTCATCGGCAGACCAATACGCCGTTGCAGAATGACAGCGAGGGTTGATGTACCACCAAAGTTTGCGCCAGCCCGTAAGACCATCCCACTACTCACTCCACCGACAATCCCAGCAAAAAGCGCATTTAATAGTCGGTCATCACTAATGCCATTGGCAGGAACATAAGGGGCAAGTGTATCGAGCATAATCGAATAGAGCATAATCACCAATAAGCTCCGCATAACGACCTTCGCACCATTGGGCAACATATAATATCCCATAATTTGAATTGGGATATTCAAGATAAATACCATCACGCCAACAGGTGTCCCAACCAATTCATTCAAAATCACCGCAATACCCGTTACACCCGTCGGTGCGATATCAAGCGGTTGCATAAATAAAATGATGGACAATGACCCTAGAAACACCCCAACAAAAATGAGAACGTATCGAAACACAAATTCTCGTATTTTAACCACCATATGTCCCACCTTTTTGAGCTAAATCGACTCGCGACGCGACAGTGTACATGATGGTATCGTACAATCCTAGTGGAGGGTTGTTGTGATGATGTGAGCGGATTTTCATTCACAAATATAGACCTTTCCATTAGACTAAGCACAATATGACTGAGAGGGGATATAGTCGAATGGCTTCCGTACAACATAGCCTGATTACAGAGATAGAAACCTTATCTTTTAAAGCCTTACCAGCCTTAGAGAGCCGTTATTATGATGGTTGGCTGTTGCGTTATGCTGATGGATATACACGTCGCGCAAATTCTGTGAATCCAATCTATGAGTCACACGAAGATATTGACCTCAAAATCAGCCATTGCGAAACAATATATACACGCAAGAATCGTCCGACTATCTTTAAAATGACGGATGCTGTTTATCCTGATAGCCTCGATGATGTACTCACGATGAAAGGATATACAAAGGAAGCCGAAACAGGTGTTTATACGCTATCATTTACTGAGGAATATCAACTGCGTGATAATATCCGAATTGATACTAAACTCACAACAACATGGCTCAATAATTTCGTGCGCTTGAATAACATCACAGCGAGTAATGCCAAAACACTTCAGCAGATGTTGGGTTTGATTCCCACACAATGTGGATACCTCAGTTTAATTGAGGGTGAGCAAGTGATTGGCGTGGCGTTGGGAGTTGTCGATGAGGCATGGATGGGTATATTTGATGTTGTTGTTGATGCAAACCGGCGTGGTAAAGGGCATGGGCGGGTTATCATGCAATCCCTTCTGAGTTGGGGTATGGTACAAGGGGCAGAACAAGCATATCTACAGGTTCAAGCTGATAATATAGTTGCAACCCAACTTTATCAGTCACTTGGTTTTACACATCAATATAATTATTGGTATCGTGTAAAGTAATATATTTATGCTCCAAATTAACGTTTAAATATTCACCTATCTATGTAAGGACATGGTATGACCGACTATCAAAATTGGCTACTAGAGATTGACCAAAAAATCGCCACCCTAACTCTTAATCGTGCAGATAAACTGAATGCTCTCACCAGCGCAACCTTACATGAGTTGCGTGATATTAGCCAAAGCCTCAAAGATAATCCTGAGGTATGGGTGATTATTTTGCAGGGTGCAGGTGAAAACTTTAGCGTTGGTGTGGATGTACAACAAATCAAGCTGATGGTGGGGCAAGATGAAACTGCCTATCGTGAGAATCTGCGTGATTTACAAGATTGCCTTGATAGCTTTGAAGCTCTACCCCAGCCGAAAATCATTAAGTTGAAGGGGCATTGTATCGGCGGTGCAATTTTGCTGGCATGTTGCTGTGATTTCCGTGTGGCAGACCCGAGTGCGAGCTTTCATTTACCCGAAGTTCAGTTGGGCATTGCGGTTATCATGGGGACAAAACGCCTGAGCCAAGTCGTCGGCATTCCCAACGCAAAAGAGATGATTTTATTAGCAGAACGCTTTGATGCCGATAAAGCCAATAGCTATGGTTTGTTGCACAGCTTAGTTGATGCAGAAGAATTAGATGAGGTCGCCGAAGATATTGCGATTCGCCTCAGCCAATTACCACCACGTACAATCGCAATAGCCAAACAGATTATTGACCAAGGTACAGGGATGGATTTGCGCGAAAGCCAAGATTTGGAAATTGATTTACAAGCTACTTTATTAGATAGCTCTGATTTTAAAGAAGGTGTCGATGCCTTTTTCGATAAACGCTCACCGAGCTTTACAGGGGAATAAAATTCAGATACCTTAAGCAATAATACTTTTATGTTTATAGACCGTTATAATTGAGTCAAAAGTCGCTCATCAATAATCGAAATGGATAGATATCATATGGCAAAGGTCACGCTCACAGAAATCAAAAGTTGGCGCGATTGGCTTCCCTTGCAAAAAGTACGGGTCAAGCCAGAACAACGCAAATTTGTATCAATGCTTATCGTTTCCTACTTGCAATCTTCTCATCCAGCCGTCACCACCTATAGCTTACATGTTGATGATAATATCATCGGCTATGTGATGCTGATTCATGCTGAAAATCCTGCTCAATGGATTATCGAACGCCTGACTATTTCAGCCGACTATCAACGACAAGGCTATGGGTATGATGTTGCTGACCAACTGATTGACATGGTGCATGAATTTGAAAATAGCGAGATGATGATTGCTCGTTATGCTACAGATAATGAAGCCGCACGTCAATTATTTGCCAAGCTTAAGTTTGAGGAACAGGATAAAATGGTTCGTAATCGAAATATTGCGCTACTCGAATTTGAGTTTGAAGAAATTGAAGATGATGACGATGAAAACGATGACGATGATTTAGTTGATGACGACGAAAACGATGATGATCTAGTTGATGACAACGATATAGAAGACAATGATGACGATACAGTAAGTAATGACTCTGATGACGTAGATAACGATGACTAACCCTATAGCCTATCTTTAGGATAATTGGACTACAAGTCCACTGTTGCCAGATGATAAGCGAATACGGTATAAACAAGAAACGAGTATCAATGATATGCTCGTCTCTTTTTGATGAAACTTTTGGTGTAAAACGATTCCCATGGGAAAAACGAATGTCTGAGCAAAATAAAGATCACATCACCTTATTACCTGAAGGCATTCGTCGTCGGCTTGAACCTTTGATGCTGGTTGCGAATAAGGTGCGGGTTGGCTCGATGAAAGGGGATCGTCGCTCTATTAAGCGCGGGACAAGTATCGAATTTGCGGATTATCGTAATTATGTTCCGGGCGATGACCTGCGCCAAATGGATTGGAACATCTATGCACGTCTCGAAAAACCTTATATCAAACTCCTCGAAGATGAAGAAGATTTATCGGTACATGTCATTTTGGACGCATCCGCGAGTATGAACTATCCTGAAGAAGGCGAAATCGACCATAAAAAATTGGTCTTCGCAAAGCGGATTTTTGCTGGATTGGGTTATGTGTCCCTGACCAGTAATGACCGCCTGATGATGACTGCTCTCAATGATAATGGGATGGCATTATTTGGCCCTGTGCGTGGACGGCGACAAGGTGTCCCGATGTTGCGCTATGTGCAGGGGATTGAGCCTGATGGGATTACCGATTTGAACATTATGCTCAAGGATTATGCTTTACGTACCAGTCACCCAGGAATGACGATTATTATTAGTGATATGTTCTCTCCAACAGGGTATGTTGAAGGCTTGAATGCGCTACTTGGACGCGGTCATGAGGTTGTTTTTGTTCATGTCCTATCTCCCGAAGAAGTCACGCCACCCCTTGCTGGTGATTTGCGCCTGATCGATGTGGAGACAGGGCAAGCACAAGAGGTCACCATTGATGCCACGATGCGCGATGTTTATCATAAACGCTTGACTGCTTGGCGTGATGAAATCCGTGCCGAATGTAGACGACGGGGCGCACATTACTTCACCTTGCAAACCGATGAACCGTGGGAACGCCTCATCTTATCCGATATGCGACGGGCTGGTCTAATCAAATAGACTGTAACTTTCCCTATATTGTCGCCTTTGCTATAGTACAACTCACATTGAAAATTGAACTGACTTAAAAGGATTATCCCTATGTTAAAACGATTTGTGATTTTAATTTGTTTTATCGTACTTGCTTTGCCCGTCAGCGCACAATTACCGCCTGATTTTCCGATTCTTGTCCCCGAAGTGATTAACGAATACCCGCATGATAGTTCTGCATTTACACAGGGCTTGCTGTGGTTTGATGGCGTGTTCTATGAATCGACGGGTTTACGTGGAGAGTCAACATTACGCCGTGTCGATATTGAAACAGGGGAAGCAGAAATATTAGCTGAGGTGGATGCCGAAATTTTTGCAGAAGGACTCGAAAAAGTGGGCGATACCCTCATACAATTGACATGGCAAGAAGAACAAGCCTTTGTCTATGATTTTGAGACCTTTGAATTGATTGACACCATAGACTATGAGGGTGAAGGTTGGGGGATTTGCTATGATGACCGCTATATCTTCATGAGTGATAGCACCTCCTATTTATCCGTCCGTGATGCTGAGACATTTGACCTAATTTTTCAGGGTGCAGTCACCATTGATGGCCAACTTGTGCCACCCCAACTCTTGAATGAACTCGAATGTGTGGGTGATTATGTGTATGCGAACGCTTGGCAAACAGACTTCATCTTCCAGATTGATAAATTTACAGGGAATGTTGTTGCACTCATTGATGCCTCTGAATTATTGACCGAAGCGCAACGTGGGGAACTTACAAGTGGTCAGGTCTTAAATGGTATTGCATATAACCCTGAGACAGAAACCTTCTTTATTACAGGGAAACAATGGTCATCATTATTTGAGGTTGTTTTTGTACCTCGATAATTATAGGTCTTAGTAGGTTGTAGTGGCGTGGCGTATCATGCCACTACAATATGGGAAATCTCACTCACTTAAATTGCGCCACCAGTGCATCTGACCCTTTGACAACAAAGCCTAAATCTGAGCCAATCGCCACAAACTGGAAACCCCAATCAATATATCGTTTGGCATGGTCGGGATTGAAAGCGAGGATACCTGCAGGCTTGCCAACAGCTTTTAATTTTTCGATGCCTGTTTGTATCGCTTCTTGCACATCCTCATGCTCTGCATTGCCGATATGCCCAAGTGAAGCCGATAAATCTGACGGACCGATAAAGACAGCATCCACACCCTTAACAGTTGCAATCGCTTCTATTTCTTGGAGGGCTTCCCCTGTTTCGATTTGTACAATCACAGCAATTTCATCACTAGCCGTATGGAGATAGTGTTGATTACGCCCATAAGCTGAAGCACGGGTTGAACCAGCAACGCCTCGAATCCCTTGTGGGGGATAACGGGTGGCGGAAACTGCATTTTTAGCTTCTTCTGCATTTTGAACAAAGGGGATAAGTAGAGATTGTGCGCCAATATCTAAATAACGTTTAATCAGCACTTTATCATTCCATGCAGGACGAACAATGGGGGATGCTGTACCGCTGTTCATCGCATGTAATTGTGATAGGACTGTTGATATATCATTGGGACTATGTTCTGTATCTAACAATATCCAATCCGTCCCACTATTGGCTAGCACCTCAACCACGATATTAGAGCAAGAGCTTGACCATAACCCGACTTGTAACTCACCTGTAGCCAGTTTCGCTTTAAATTGATTTTTTCGATTTTCCATATTGTCCTCTATTCAAAGTAAATGGATACAGACCCTAAATTGCCAAAGTCAGCACGGAGCGTGTCGCCTACCTCTGCCCAGACAGGACGCACAGACGACCCTGCCAGCAAGATTTGACCAGCCTCCAAGTGAACATCAATGTCGTGCAGTTTATTGGCTAGCCACGCCACCGCATTTGCTGGATGACCCATCACACCACAAGATACACCCGTTTCTTCAATTTCTGCATTGCGATAGAGAATCCCCGGCACCATCCGTAAATCGACATCATGAGGGCGCACAGGTCGTCCACCGAGTATCAATCCTGCGCCTGCACCATTATCCGCAATCGTATCAAATATTTTGCGCGGTTCATCGACACGCGCATCAATCACTTCAATAGACGGAACGATATATTCTGTTGCTCGCATGACATCTAATAGCGATACATTCGGTCCTTGTAGGGCATCTTTGAGGACAAATGCCAATTCTAGCTCCACACGCGGGACACAAAAATCAGCATGTTTGAGCGTTGCCCCATCAGCATATAAGAAGTGGTCATACAGATACCCAAAATCGGGTTCATCAATCTTCGATGAACGGCGCATAGCAAGAGAGGTTAAGCCGACTTTGTACCCGATGAGCCTTGCCCCTGATTCAATGGTTCGGCGCGCGACCTCTGCGGAAATCGCATACGAGTCCTCAAATTCTATATTAGGATATAGGGCAGATGGACGAGTGGTTTGGACTTTGGTACGGTTCGCCTCCAATAAAGATTCAACAACAGCGTTTCTTTCAAGCTCTGATAACATGTATGACTCCAAAATTGCGATGTATCTCAATAAATTTCTTAACCAAAATTCATTATAGTTGATTGACAACATCCAATGCTACAATCGAACCATACTGACCCTCAACTGGAGAAGCCCCGTGT
>CAYGTY010000105.1:0-21716 GCA_964352825.1 uncultured Anaerolineaceae bacterium | reverse complement strand
ACCACATAGGTTTATATCAGGTTGCACCATAACAAACGACATCGCGCTAATGGTACAGGAAAGCAATTTATATGCCTCACTCCACAAATACAGATTTTTACCTCAAAATGAACTCAGCAACTCTACATTCATCACGCATTAACTAAATGGTCTATGATTGTTTATCTCACGTTTACAATTTGGGTTTACAATAAGGCTAGATTTAAACAATTGAGCGAAGGATAGACTTTATGCGACAACTGTTTTTGCGTATTTTGATATTAAGTATGCTATTGCTCAGCATAGCATTACCCAGCACATTTCTAGCACAAGATAACCCGACAGTTACAGTGTCCCCATCTGCGGGTGTTGTCGGTTCTGGCATTTTTGAAGTAACCGCCAGCGGACTTGTTTCTGGAGACACCTATACCATTGAGTTTGTAATCGATGGTGTGATTGTTTATGAGAGTGATGAAGAAGCCGATGCCGAGGGTCAAATCGTATTTTCTGCGGCAAGCACCCCTGATGATGAAATCGGTGTCTATACCGTACAGGTCATCAGTAACGATAGCATTATTGCCAGCACCACTTTAGAAATTACAGAGGAAGCAAGCGACACTACAAATAGCGATTCTGATTCAACAACAACTGAATCTATCGGTAACTTAAGCGTCACACCCCAAAGCGGTCCGATTAGTACCGTACACGATATTACAATTCGTGACTTAGAACCTGAACGCGGTCATACCGTCGAAATTACAGCGACAGAAACCGAAGAAGTTGTCTACCGACGTATCTGGACAAGTAGTGAAACAGGTAGCATTGACATCGAAATTTTCGCCGAAGAGGGTGATACCTCAGGTCAACAAGTTGTCCGTGTCTTTGATAACGATGGCAATGTCGTAGCACAAGGCGAATTTTTCATAGAAGCACCACCAGAGCGTAATGCTAGCGTCACAGTCAGCCCACTCGTCGCACAAGCTGGGCGTGAAGTCACCATTACAGTAAATGGGTTAGCTCCATTCGATAGTGTAAGCGTTCAAGTTACATCTAATACCAATCTACTGATTGATACATTGCTTGCACGTGCCTCCAGTGAAGGCGTTGCGATTCTATCGTTTTTGAGTGATGATGAATTAGCAGATGATACCTATAACATCGCCGTATTTGTTGGCGGAGAACGGCTTGCAAGTTCGTCATTGATAATTGGTGATGCAGATGTTGTCATCACAGAATCAGATGATACAGAAGATACTAATTCAGAATCTGATGCAAACTTGATAGTTGAACCTGAACTCGGTCCAATTGGTAGTGTTCATGTCATGAGTATCAGTGGTTTAGAAGCTGACCAAGCCTTTACATTTACGATTTTAGATAGAGATGGCAATATCGAATATTCGACCACACGGACAGCCGACGAAAATGGTGAGTTTTCTATCAATATCACCAGTTCCGAAGGTGACGAATTAGGACGCTACACAATTGAAATCAGTGATGCGACCAGTGGACAAGTCCTAACATCAGCCGAGATGCTCATTACCGCAACCGACTCACCTCCTCAAACCGATGAGACCACAACCGATGCAACCGATAATGCACAAACAGAGAATCTTTCTATCAGTGTGAGTCCACAATCAGGCGAAATCGGAACAACTCACACAATAACCTTATCAGGTATGCCAGCCAATGAGCGCATCGGTATCACGATTCGATATGCCAGTGACGATACCCTCGCTCAAAGCAGTGTGGCGACCATTGATGAAAGTGGGAATGGTACAGTAGCCTTCACATCGCGTGACCTCAATATCCCAGGGGAATACAAAGTCATTGCCGTTCAACCTGATGGCACAATTACCGAAGCCTTCTTTACTATCGAAGGTGCAATCGCAACCATTGAGCCACAATCAGGTGTCTTAGGTAGCACCCATGAGATTACTGTTTCAGGCTTGAACGCAAATGAAAGCATTACCTTCAATGTGATGTTTGCTGGTGAGACTGTTTATAGCACTGATAAAGTAGCGGATGCCAGCGGTTTATCCACACTATCGTTATCTACTTCAACAGATGACGAAATCGGTGACTACACGATTATGGTTGACCGCGAATCAGGTAATGAACCCAGTATTATCTTGACGGCACTCGCTGAAGAAAATACTACAACAACCGATCAATCTGATGATTCAGGTGAGGTTATAAGTTCTGTATCTGCTGAGATTCAAGTCTTTGAAGGCACATTGCCCGAAGATGGTACAGCGTCCTTCAGTTTTGAAGGAAATGAAGGCGACTACATTATTGTACAAGTCGAATCGGATGAATTTGATACCGCCGCATCGATTTATGATAACGATTTCTTTGAAGTCGGCTACAACGACGATGCTTCAGGCACAACCGACTCCCTCATTGGTCCAGTGAAGTTACCCTATACTGGAACATATTCACTCGAAGTCTTGGCTTCTTACTACATCGAAGACGCTACAGGGACATTCACAGCGACGATTTTACCTGTCACTGTTGAAACCATTAGCTTTAATGAACCCATACCATTTGTATTGAATGATGGTGTACCCGTATACTTTGAGTTATCGGTTTCCGCAGGTGATAATATCAACATCACAGCCGATACAGGTGGGACAATTGATACCGTCATGAGCGTTCTCTATGCTGACGGTTATGAATTTGCTTATGATGATGACAGTGGGTCAGGCTTTGAAGCAGAACTCAACAATCTCATCTTCGAGTTTGATGATACCTACATCCTTTCTGTATCCAGCTTTACAGATAGTGTATCAGGCGAAGGTATTCTGACAGTCAGCCGTAACCCTGTGAAATCCCTTGATGAAGGAGATGTCACCGTTACCCTAAATGACAAAGCCTACCGTGATTTAGTTGTGTTTGAGGCACTAGAGGGTCAATTGGTCACATTGAATTTAGAGAAATTGTCAGGTAGTGTCGAAGACCTCTATGTATATGCCAACGTCGATGGGATGCAAATCATGTCTTATACTACGATGGGCGTACCCGATAATTTACCATTAACCTTTGTCATGCCGATGGATGGGAAAGTGGTTATCACACTTGAAGAATTTGGCTTTGGTAGTGGAATTTCCTTCAATGTCAGTGTAACGAAGGAATAAGTTTCAGATTGCAAATATGGGGTAGATGCAAAAATCTGCCCCGTTATCAAGTTGTCCTTGATGATTTATCTAACGAACGCTTTGGCGAAATACATCTAAAAAAGCATACGCATAACTTGCATCTTCTAGCTTTGTGCTATGGTCGGGATTACTGATAAAATCTGTATAACCTGGGATAGTCTCCAAATCAACATTAACACCATTAACAAATCCCATTTCCCAATCACCAAATACACGATGATCTATAGGTTTCTTGACATAAACCATAGTTTCGTGATGACGAGGATCTTTGTCAATCTTTTCATAGATATATGTAACATCAGCCTCTTCACCCTCAAGTACCTGAAGGAAGTTACCATCATTATATAGAAGCATACCTGTGACGTTACGTTTACTATTATTTTCTCGCGCCTTCTTGAGAATCTCAATTAATTCGGATTCAGAGAGTAGCTTTGTAGCAGCGCTACCATAGATGAGTGTAATCAGCATAATAAGTTACTGTCCCTTTAGATTGCCTAGTTGTATTGTTAATTATTATGACAAATATAACTCTCTATTACAATAAAAAACGAGTAAGATTCTGTCTGAGAAATGTTTTTATCATTTTCCATAAAGCATTACGACAGTTCAATAATAGGTCTCCTACCATAAGCCCATCGTCGCGCGTAAAATCCCAAATTCCCCAATGTGATAGGCATTATGTGTCGCTACAATATTTATCTCACGTAGAATCGTATGACCTTGTTGTGCATGTGGAATCTGTGCATAGAGATCAGTCTGTGGATCGTTGATAATCGCAATTAAGGCGTTGAGGTCCCTGCGAAAGCCATCAACCGTCTGTTGCCAATCCTCAATCGTCGCCACTGTTTCAGGCTCAGCCCAATAACCAGCAGGGAACTCTCGATATTGATAATCAGGGTTCTGAATATAATCGAGAATATCCCATTGTGTAATACGGAGATGCTCCAGCAAATGCCAGAAAGAATAACTCACATTTGCTGGATAAGTATTATAGTGCGCCTCTGGAAAACCCTTTATTGCATCATCAAATAACATATGCGCCTGACGCTGTGCCAGTGCATTGACCAGTTGTTGACGCACATGTGTATCATTCATTAGTTTTCCCTATCTTTAGTTGGTAACACGCCATGAAGCAAAGTCACGAATGCCATTAACAGTCGGTGTCCGTGAGATATACGATTGTGTTAATTCGCTATCAGCAGTCCAGCTAATCGGGATAATTAAAACTCTATCACTTAATACAGCAGCTAATTCCGATAATAGGGCATCCCGATTTTCGACATCTGCGCCATCGTATGTGTCTGCAAATAATGCATCGAAGTTCGGGTCACCAAATGCCAAAGCAGTACTCAAGTCACCATCAGGTAAAAAGGGTGCATAGTAGCTTTCCGTGATCAGGGCATCAGCAATCCATTCACCAACCCAGACCGCCGCATATTGACGATTGCTCAATGAGCCGTCATAATCTTGTGGTAACAAGTTGACCGTGATACCCAATTCACTTTGCCACATCTCAGCAAGTGTAGCCGCTAGCGTTTTATAGAAATCTGTATTGCGGTAAATCAAATCAATGGCGACAGACTCTAAGCCAAGCTCTGTTTTTGCTAACTCCAGTTGTGCTTTAGCAAATTCAACATCAGATGATAGACTTCCATCAAATGATGAACTTGCATTACCTAAAGCAATCGGCGCATCCAAAACAGAGGGTGGTATAAAATTATCAGCCCAGACATGTCCTTCGTTTAATACCAATTGGGCAAGCACTTCACGATTCAATGAGGATGAAAGCGCTTGGCGGAAAGCAAGATTACTTGTTGGAAAGCCTTCACGCAGATTTAATCCGAGAAAATGTGTTGTATTACTAGGATACTGGCTAAACTCTCCAGCTAAATTATCCTCTTCCAACATAATCTGAATATCAGTTGCAGTCATGTTGGTTAGCACATCAATTTCGCCCGCCTGATAAGATAATATAGAATCGTCGCCAGCCAAAAATACAAAGCGCAATGTCTCGATATGAGGTTGTGGAACACCGTCCAAACCTAACCAATAAGGATTGCTAACCAGCACTATTTCGACATCTGTTGCCCAACTTTTCATAACATATGGACCAAAGCTGACAAAGTTTTCAGGACTCGTCCACTCCAAGCCGACCTCATTAATTAACCAAGCAGGCTGAGGCATAAATTGAATTTGACTGAGTATAGCGGGTAAATCAACATCGAGTGACGAGGCAACAACACTAACATCATTCAAATTAATAACGACACCCACTTCTTCAACAGGCACTTCACCATTTAAGTATGCAACACCATTATAGATACTTTCAGCCAGAACATAACTATCCTCACTCGCAAACTCTGGGTCAAGGGCGCGTAGGATACCATACGCAATATCTTGTTTGGTCACTGTTCGGGGATTGCCATCTTCATCTGTGACGATAACCACGGCATCGAGTTCCGCATCATAGCGAACCCAATTTATATCGTCAGGCACATCAAAGCGATACAATATCGTATCATTCGGTAAAAATGTACGTGACCAACTTTTCGCGAAAGCAGGTTGAACACTATTTGTCATGGGGTCAAGTTGTGTCAAACCAACATACATCGATCGTAAAACTTGTTCAGAGATGGTATCTCGAATAAAAATCGGGTCAAAGCTCGCAATCGTTGCATCACCAAAACTTACTGTGAGGATTTCACCATCCACTTGTGCCGATGTAATCGACAAACTGGTCAACAATAATACGCTTATAACAGCTAATATATATTGTATGTTCAATGTTTAGTCTCCATAAAGTCATTTAAATACAATACCCTTCATTTATCATTATAGCGGAATATTTCATCATGCGAGTGGGTTCAACCCTCTGCTATTTGTTCACAAAACAACGAGGAATGTCACTAAGCCCTCATCTTGATAAAAGCTACAATCATACATATATGCCGATATGAATGATAAGGAGTACACACCATGACAAGCCTTGGACGGAATATTTTTCTTGGTGTTGATGTCGAAGAAATCTACAGCGTATTGACAGATGCAAACAGAATAACAGAGTGGTTTGAACATATCAAGCAAGTGGATGTTGAAAACAATTTCCCTCAAGTTGATAGCATTGTCAATGTGGTCTTTAAACACGGTAATGTCGTGCTAAATTACCGCATGATTGTGATGGAATTTGTCGAAGGCGAATATGCTGTATTTAAACTAGAAGGCGATTTAATCGGTACACAACGCTGGACAACCACCCCAGTACGCGGTGGCTATCGTTTATCAATTGACTATGATTATGAATCCCCTGTTCTGGGGCTTGATAAGGTCGTGGAACGAATTACTCGTAAAACATTAGATACAAGCTTGCATAATTTGAAGGCGATGCTCGAAACAACAGAAAAACCTGCCTACTTCTAACCTACTCGTATGGGGCGCAACTCAAGCCCCTACAGACATAATCTTTATTTACCCTGCTTCATGACTTGTTCATAGATTGTCATTGTCTCTTGTGCAGTTTTGCGCCATGAATAGTTGCTTGCCATCGCAACCCCTTGATTAATCATCGCTTCTCGGAGAGGTTCTTGGATTAATAAGGCGATCATCGCACCTGCCATCTTGCGCGGATTATCAACAATATAAACGGCTTCTTCTAGTACTTCTTCAAACACAATCGCATTCGATGTGACAACAGGTGTTCCTGATGCCATTGCTTCGAGTGCCATCAAACCAAAACCTTCATATAAACTTGGGAATACAAAGAGGTTTGCCAATCGATAAAGCGAGGGTTTATCTTCCTCATCGACAAATCCAACCCAATGAACATACTCTTCAATATCCAGTTTTTTAGCATAATCACGCAAGTTCGGGAATAATCCATCATCCCATTCTGGCTCACGTCCAGCAATCACGAGCGGGAAGCTGTCCCCCTCTGCCTGAGCCACATAAGTATAGGCTAGCATAAGGTCATTGACCTGTTTACGCCAATCAAAGCCACCGAGATACAGCACAAAGTCATCAGGCAGATTATATTTTTCACGCACAGCCTCATCTTTTTCTGCACCCATGCGTGGATGAAAGCGTTCATCTTGGGCTAAATAGGTCACACTGATGTCTTCTTCTGGGATGCCGAGTTGTTCTTCGATGTCAATTTTGGCAGTTTCACTAATGGTGATAATATGCCCACTACCGCGCACGGTTGTACTAACCAGTGAGGTATAAAGCTGTGTCAGTAAGCCTTGATTATAAATCGGATACAGCAAGGGAATCACATCTAATACAGAAGTCACCAAACGCACCGAGCAGGATAAGGGTGTTCCCCAATAAGGTACATGAGCAATATCAGCTTTGACCTGTTCCGCCATCTTGGGAAAGGTTCGTTGCTCAAACCAGACTTTGCCTATCTTACTTGTTTTATCGGCAGTCCCAGTTTCAATAACCGTCACGCCATTAGGCACACCATCAGGATTTTGAATATGCGGTGGCAAAATCAGGGAAATTTCTAAGTCGCGTTGTGTTTTCTTTAAATAGGTCACAAGGTTGCGAAGGTATTGTCCGCTTCCTGTCGTTTGTTGATTCCAGAACCAGCCGTTGATGGCAATGTGCATAGGTGATATTTGTCCTTTGATTGGTGTGATACAAGATTGTAATTTGTAGCACGTTGTTTGTTAAGCCTGCGCTGATGTTTTCTCCGATTCAATAAGAGGAATTCCAGTCTAAGTAGTCACTGAAGCCCTGATATATAGATGAACAATTTGAATTTTGATTCAATCTTGCACATATCTAAAAATCGTATACGATTACAATATGTATAATCAGATACAAAAAAGAGGTGGATATGGTAGCAACATCTGAAAAAATTGCGCAACATTTAAGGCAAGCCATTCTCCGTGGCGAATTAAAAAGTCAAGATTCTCTACCACAAGACAAAATTGCAAGTGAACTTGGGGTGAGCAAAGTTCCGTTGCGTGAAGCATTAGCCGAATTAAAATCAGAAGGTCTAGTTACATATAAAGCAAATCGCGGAGCATTTGTAACGGCTCTCTCAGCCGAAGATGCCCATGAGTTTTATTTAATCCGCTTGACATTGGAGACAATGGCTCTGAGACATGCCATCCCGAAGATAACCAAAATAGACGTTGCGCATGCAAAAAGTGCTCTGCTCATGATAGATGCTGAGGATAACCCACAAAATTGGGCGACACTCAACTGGGATTTCCATAAGGCACTATATCAACCAGCTGAAATGCCTCATCTCCTCGCAACAATAAAGACACTACATGTCAATGTAGGACGCTATCTATTATTGTATCTGGACAAAATGGAATTTCAAACAAAGTCCCAACAGGAGCACCATCAAATTCTTGATGCTTGTATGCAACAAGACATCGAATCTGCTTGTAGCCTATTAGAAATACATCTAGCTGATGCTTCGCAATCTTTGCAGAGTTATTTACATTCAATTGAAGGAGAATCTTAAATATGAGCCAATTTGAAGTTCATGATCCCAAAATCTTAGCTCACGCTAAATCGATATTAGATGCTACAGATTATGCAGGTATGGCGCAAGAAGTTGTTAACGCAGTGAACCGTAATGAAGAATGGCGTGGTAAACAGTGTATCAATTTGCTAGCTCCAGAAGCCCCCACAAGCCCCACTGTCCGACGTTTACTCTCTGCCGAAATTGGAACACGTGCAGCAGAAGGGCATATTGGGCGTGTGAATCGTTGGTTTGCAGGGACGCAGTACATTGATGAGGTTGAGGCACTTTGTGTTGAGTTACTCAAGAAGGTGTTCCGCTGTAATTATGCCGACCATCGCTTGATGGGAAGCATGATTGGCAATATGGCGATATATCATGCACTCGTCCAACCCGGTGACCGAGTCATGACGGCAGCACAACCATTTGGGGGACATTCTAGCAATCGGCATGATGGACCAGCTGGAACACGCGGTGTAGAGATTTACGATGTACCATTTGACCCTGAAACCCTTGATGTAGATTTAGATAAATTTGAGGAAGAAGCCCAACGTATTCAACCAAAGTTAGTTGTAATGGGTATGTCTATGACACTTTTCCCATTACCTGTTCGGGAAATGAGCGCAATTATCAAAAAGTGGGGTGGGATATTTGTTTTTGATGGTGCACATCAAGCAGGTTTAATCGCTGGTCGCCAATTTCAAGACCCACTGGCAGAAGGAGCCGATATTCTAACGGGTTCAGCAGGTAAAACATTTAGCGGTCCACAGAGTGGGATGATGATGTGGAATAATGAACAATTTACCGAGCCGCTTACAACAGCGATTTTCCCTGTGCTAGCTGCTACACATCAAGTTAATCGTGTAGCGGCATTGGCAGTTTCTGCCGCTGAGATGCTAGAATATGGTGAAACTTATATGGGGCAAATTGTCAAGAACTCTAAAGCATTGGGCAAAGCACTGGAAGAACGAGGTGTACCCGTTTTAGCACGAGAACGGGGTTATTCAGAATCCCATCAAGTTATTGCGAATGTACGAGAATTCGGTGGTGGTTTGGATGTGGCCCACAAACTTGCCGAAGCCAACTTGATTACCAATAAAAACCTGATACCGGGTGATCAACCAGAGGACTGGGATCGCCCAAGTGGTCTACGTATTGGTACAATTGAAGTAACACGCCTTGGATTAATGGAAAGCGACATGGAAGATATTGCAGAATTTATGGCGAGGGTGTTGGTTAAGGATGAAGATACCAGTATTGTGCGTCGAGATGTTGAAGATTATCGAAGCCCTTTACAAACATTCTATTATAATTTCGATCATGGGATGCCTCCCATCCAGTAGGAAGCTAAACAACCATAGAGATAATATGGGATGATGTCATTACCTCTATATAGGGTGAGGATTTGCATATCCCCACCCATCATCATAATTTCTGTGATTATAGTTAGTCTTTGTCCGCTTGCCGTTTCGCGCGGGTATCATTGGTACATTTACTCACGCCATTGAGTTCGCTACTACCGAGCAATAAACCACGATAATAGATGTTCATTGTTCCACTATCAGAGATACTCTTATTTTGTCCACCGAATTTGAGTTCTAAGCCGAAGTCACTGACAGGTAAATATGTATGGGTACTCGCACCACCTTCAGGAGTGCCAACCTCAATATAATCCCCAGCAATATCTAGCCCAATCCAGCCAACTGTGATATAGGTGTTATCATCTGTATAACGGCAAGACACAATATTCCCCACAAAGTTTGGAGAATTTCCAGTTGATACAATATTTCCATCACCATCACGAATAACTGTGACTTCGCTACTGCTATTACCCCTAGCCGAATCTCCTAAGCCGATGCGATATTCTTCAGGCACATCGTTAACATCCAGCGCACCTTTAGATACTTGAGCGCGATAAAAGCCATAGAGCCATAACCAGTTGCTTTCGTCGGTATCCCCTGTACCACATTGCCCTTCCAGTGGACCACCATCAAAACACCAATTATCACTTGGGTTATTATCTTGTGCGAGTATGGGAGAAATTATCGTCACACTCATTATCAGTACAATACATACGATTAACTGACGCATTCTATGATTCCTCAATTTATTCAATATTCTTATATTTATCCTACAAGATTAAACGTAAATTTCCGTAAAGATGGGTGTTAGAGACTTGTTATCTTTACTTAAAATTCGCATTAGGGAAGAAGTCCGCTTCGACCATATGCCAGCGCAATGTCTCATCTTCGGCTTTGAGTAAATCAATAACATCCTGAACATCGTCTACATAGGTCAGCGTAACATTTTCATCAGTATAACTGGGTAGATTTTTTGCAGAGCCTTGCATTGCAGTTGGTTTAATCATGATAACATGGCGTAAATTGGGGTTGTTCATATAGGGTGCAGAGCCTTGTAATGCAGATAAATCAGGCAAGAATGCCATGTTCATAATACGATTGTCGATGATGACATGAAAAGGTTCAGACGCATCCGTCAACATTGCCGCTGCTTCCCCAGCAATCGATTGAAATTCATCAAGAGTAATTTCTGCTGTATAGTGGGTAAGGGCTGCAACTTGATTGGGGATGACCCATCCCACACGGTAGTTTTTGAATTCAGGCATGATTTATCCTTAGCATTGAGTAAATATCAAATCTTTCAATTTCAACACCATCTAGCTTAACCGATTTTTGCATGAATTATATTTGCGTTACCCAAATTCCAATCCCGTAATATCATAATTCCTCAGCCCATCTATAAAATACTATCTCTAATATAGTCCAAAGGCTTTTTATGCTCGATTTACTTGATTATCGCCGTACTGTCAGCGAACTTTATGCAACTGTCCGTGACCATTCCGCTAATGAAACAATCTATCAAACATGGGTTGATGCCCGTGATGAGCTTTTTGCAACACACGCTCAATCCGCTCTTGATGAAGACCAAAAATCTAAATTCCAAGGACTGGACTATTACGATTATGACCCTGCTTATGATGTGGTTGGGGAATTTAACCCCGATGTTGAGGAAAAAGAATATCATATTGATGTCGGTGATGATGGTGAAGTCCATTATAAGCGTATTGGTGAAGTCACCTTTACCCTACCCACAGGGACAGGCACACTCAGCGTTTTTTGGATTATGGGGTATGGTGGTGGCATCTTCATCCCATTTGGCGATGCAACCAATAAAGTCACAACTTATGGTGCTGGACGCTATCTCTATGACACCATCAAAGGTGCAGATTTAGGGATGCGTAATGGAAAGATGATTATGAACTTCAACTATGCGTATAATCCATCTTGTTCATATAACTATCGCTGGGTTTGCCCACTTGCCCCACCCGAAAGTAAAGTCGATTTTGAGATTCCTGTTGGTGAAAAGGTGCTGGATATATAGTCAATGCCTGTCCACATTAGGATAGTTTGTTAGAATAGACAAAATTCATTTATACATAACAAAGGATACATCATGCCAAAACAAATCATCGCAACAGATAACGCACCTGCCGCAGTCGGCGCATATTCACAAGGGATTATTGCAAACGGCTTTGTCTATACCGCAGGACAAATCCCACTCGTGCCAGCAACTAAAAAAATGGCTGAGGGTGGCATCAAAGAACAAACACGACAATCACTTGAAAATGTCAAAGGTGTACTAGAAGCAGCTGGTTCAAGTATGGCAAATGTTGTTAAAACCACCGTCTTCTTAGCTGACATCAACGACTTCGCAGATTTTAATGCTGTATATAGCGAATATTTTCCAGAAAATCCACCTGCACGCTCGGCTGTCCAAGCGGCGGCATTGCCTTTGGGTGCAAGGATTGAAATCGAAGCCGTCGCTTTACTCGAATCATAGGCTACGCAGTTTAGAAAGCCTTTGCTATACTATCGCGATAAACTTACCTGTATAGTAAAAGATAATTGGAATAAAATACCCATGATTGATGTGAATCAACTGCGTAAAGGCACAACCTTTACTCAAAATTCAAACTTGTATCGTGTATTAGAATATAAACATAATAAACCGGGGCGTGGTAAAGCCACCATCCGCGTTACTGTGCGCGATTTACGGACGGGCTCTACTACAGAGATGACCTTTAACTCAGGAGAACGGGTTGAGGATATTCGTGTAGAGGCTCTCACAGTCGAATATCTATATGCAGATGAAAACTTTGTCACTTTTATGAATACCGAAACCTACGAACAACCGCAACTCAATCGGGCAGTATTTGGAGACGACCTCAAGTACATCAAGGAGAGTATGGAAATTGTGCTGTTGAGCTTTGAAGGTGAAATCATCGATTATTCCTTGCCAAAAACAATGGAATACGAAGTGATTGAAGTGGAAGCGGCAGTTGCAGGCGATACAGCCAACAGCCCAACCAAGAAAATCAAGCTCGAAAGTGGCTTTGAAATCAATGCACCCATGTTCATCAACACAGGTGATATTGTGAAGGTCAATATTGAAGAAGATTCTTATGTGACCCGCGTGAGTAAATAAGTTGATACACTGGGGGAGGTTTACGGACTTTCCCCTAATCCCCTAATATAGATAAAAACTCAAAAGAACAATTTGGAACAAAATCCAATCATCCTACGTCTTATTAAACAGTAACCAATTAATAAGATAAGGATAAAACACATGAAGAAACAATTTATCGTAGTTTGCGCAATCGTTGCAGTCATGATGATGAGCGTATTCCCCAGTTTTGCACAAGAAGATTCACGAACAATTCAAGTTGTCGGAACAGGTACGGCATTCGGCGCACCTGATATCGCAACAGTTGAAGTCGGTGTCGATATACGTGACGCTGATTTTGGAACAGCCTTTGATACTGCTAATGAGACCATGACAACGGTACTGGCAGAAATTACGGGTTTGGGTATTGCTGAAGAAGATATTCAGACTACATCCATCAATGTCTGGTTTGAAGATGACTATAATCCACAAACAGGTGTTCCCACAGGTGAGCGTATCTATCATGTTACCCAATCTATGCGAATCCTCGTTCGTGATATAGCTATGATTAGCGATGTGATTACAACCGCTGTGGATAATGGTGCAAATCAAATCTATGGCTTGAGCTTCTCATTCTCCGATACACAGTCACTACAAAGTACAGCCCGTGAAATTGCGGTTGATAATGCCCGCGTAAAGGCTGAACATCTTGCCGAGTTACTGGGTGTTGAATTGGGTGATGTGGTCTCAGTCAAGGATTTAGGTGTAAATGATTATTCACCGGGGTTTGGTGGTGCATACGATAGAGCAGAATCAATCGCGGTAGCATCAGGTCAATTGAGTGTGACAGCAAACTTACAAATTAGCTTCGCAATAAAATAAGCAGTGTCGTTGAGGGGAGTACATGATGTATTCCCCTCGCAACATGTTTAATCTTCGTCGTTATTTTCTTCAACAGCGTCTTCATTAACACAGTAGGGTTCAACTTGATAAACTTCACGTTCCGTACAGTTCAGCTCAGGCACATAACGGTTCATCTCTATCCACCCCAATAACTGGTCCAGTGGATGTGGGAAACGCCAAACGGTTGCAGTGGTATCCAATGAACCTGACACCATCTCACGGTCATTGGGATGGAACTCTACAGATTGAACACGGTCAGTATGAGCAGAGTATTCGAGTTCATCAATACCGCGTTCAAGTGTCCATAAGTGCATACTACGATCATTACTGCCTGAAATCGCAAATTGACCATCAGCCGTAATATCGACACTGGAAACCCGTTCCGTATGGGCAATCAATGTATGAATACTGCGACCTGTCTCCAAGTCCCAAACTCGTGCAGAGTTATCCCAAGAGCCACTAATACCAACTGTTCCATCGCCATTAAATGCTGTACTAAGAACACCATCCGTATGCCCCACAAGTTTACGTTCTACCTCACCTGTTTCTAAATTAATCAGATGGAGGTTATCAACCGAACCCCGTAAACCAGCCAATAAATATTCACCATCAGGACTAATAGATAGGGAGTTGTTACCGCCAATCTCACCCTGATATTCAACTTCTCCAGATTGCACACCCGTCGCAATATCGAACCAGATAATACGGTCTTTTAATGCGACATACACAATATCATCAGAAGCACCAAACAGCACCATATAGAGGCGACTGGCAATATCGTCTACCCGTAAGAGTTCTTCATCTGTTTGCCAATTCCACACAATCAAATCATTCGCATCTGATACGGATGCCACCATTTCGCTATTAGGGCTGACATCCACACTTACGACTCGTCCATCCTGCCCTGTTAGCGTCTTAAAATACTGGTATCCCTCAACATCCCACAATAACACATCATAACTATCATGTGCTGTCGCCAGAATCGTTCCATCAGGACTATAAGCTAAATCTTGGATAACAGAGGAATCCCCTTCAACAAAGCCAACTTGGATGAAGCTAGCGGTTTCCCAGATACGAACATCCGTATCAAATGACCCTGAGACAATGAATCGCCCATCATTAGACAAATCAATCCCGTTAATGCCACCTGTATGACCCTGAAATTCTCGGACAATTCGGCGAGTGTTCACATCCCAAATACGAATCGAATTATCCCAAGATGCACTGGTAATTTGTGTTGGATTAGGACCAAAGGCAACATCCGCCACACCACTATCATGCCCTTGGATTTCGAAAATATTAACACCCTCAACAATATCCCAGAGCATCAATACATTATCTTGACCACCAGTAAGTGCTTGTGTTCCATCAGCATTAATTGCGACACTCAACACATTATTGTCATGCCCTTCTAAAACATGTAGAACCTCTTGTGTCGTCGTATCCCAGACAATAGCAACATCATCTTCACCACCAGAGATTGCAACACGTCCGTCACCCGAAATAGCAATCGCTGTAACAGGTTCACTATGGGCATCTGGATATGTAACAAGTTCATCTGTGTCAAATACCCATTGCTGAATTGCGCCACTTTCTAACCCAATTAAAGCCGATTGACCATCAGGCATAATGCTAAAAGCCCCAACTGGCTCATCAAATGTATAGCTTAGGAGTTCTGTCCCGAAGTTATCCGCTTGAGGGTCAGCATTCCACATTTTCACAACCCCTGTATCATCGGCTGTTAAAGCCAGTGGTGCGTAGGGGAAGAATCCAACTGCAATGACATCGCTATCATGTGTCGTACCGCCATCCCCTAAACAAGCAATTTTTCTTCCATTACGGACTTCCCATATACAAGCCGTATCATCCGACGAGCCTGATATGATGAGCCCACCGCGTGAGTCAAAGTCAACATCCCATACAAATTCACTGTGGTCAGTCAGCCGAAGCCGTGTGCCTCCAGAATAAGCAGCATCACGCAACGCACCCAAAACCTGTATCTGTCCATCATCAACATCCACCGCTTCTAATGCAAGCGCCATTGCGAGGTCTGTTTTATCGTTACTGAGTGCATCTTGTGTATAAGCAGATAGAGCTAAACTCCGCGCAAGAATGGCAGATTCTTCTGCTTTTTCACGGGCAACTTCGGCATCATCACGGGCTTGGTCAGCCAATTGACGCGCCACTTGAGCATCACGCCATTGAAATACAGAAAAAACCGTTAAGGCAATTGCAACACCTAGCGCAACCGTCACAGCAAACAGCATATTACGTTGTCGCCCTGTCTGATGTAAACGACTCGCATTGATATATTGGGCATGGAGATTGGTCGGTGAGGGTGATTTATTAAACCCTTCTGTTAACCATGATTCCGCATGACGTAAGTCTTCATCCCGTAATAAATAAGATTTATTCTGCGTGTTATCATCCCATTCTTTCGCGCGCACCAAAAGACGAGTATGTGTACGATTATGTTCAAGGTCGGTTTCGACTGCCCCTAACAGCTTTTGGAAGGCTTCTTCAAAGTCATCTTCATCACGGAAGAAAATCCAATTGTGGGCGCTAATCTGCTCATGCAGGCGTTCTTTATCACTATCTTCAACAATATCTAAATGGAGTATCGGCACAATCCGTTTATTGGCGTTCACAGCATATTTAATTTCATCCAGACAAATATCGGAACGGACAGAGTTCGGAGTCAGCACGAAGATGAATGTTTCAGCGGCATCAATCCCTGCTTCAATTTCTTTCCACCAATCAGCAGATAGCGGAATATCTTCAAAGTCCACCCATACTTCTTTCTCAATCGCTTTAAAAGCATCATAGACCTTATGCACAAACTCGCTATCTTTACGAGAGTATGAAATAAAGACATCCGACATATTAAACGTGTCTGCCATATGTAATCACCTTTATATATCAAAATTACATCTTATTATTCAATGTATGCCATTAGTATAACAAATATTACAAGGCATAACGTTTAAGGTTTTCCTGGGATTTGTTTACGGTAGCGCGCAATGTGCATTGGACGGCGGATATGGATGCTATAGGTATCGGGTTCTTCATCACGCGTCAAGCTCTCGACTTGCTGGACAACACCATCAGGCAAAACGCTATTTTTAAAAGATTTAGCATATTCGATTAAATCAGCAAGGGTATCTAGATCCGTCACAGTATCGAAGCGTTCCTCATGATCCAGAGTGAAAAAGCCATCCGACGTAACTTGTGCAATCATATTATCTGCCATTTCTTTATCAGCGATTGTCCGTGTAGAATCGACCTCGCCAGCGTGCAAAATGGCATAACTCAAATCCACCTCAACCGCACGATTACCAATAGCTGGGCGTAAGTCAATTAATGTGCCATTCGGTTTGAGGACTCTGTGAATCTCGTGAAGGGCATGAACCATACCCGCATACATAATTCATCAGAATGACCAAGCCAATATCACATGGTCAAAGCTCTGATTTGCAAAAGGCAAGACAATCGCACTCCCCGCCAACATCGCAACAGTTGATTCTAAGTTTTCGGGTCGCACAGCTAACCCCTCTTTTAAGCGGTCAAACTCAACATCAATCGCAATTACAGAGTGAGCAAGGTCAGCATATTGCCACGTTAAGCGCCCTTCGCCACAACCAATTTCAAGAATATCGCTATCGGTCACATCTAACATATCCAACAAATAGTGTTGTTCAATCTTAGCAACATCATTTCGTAATGCCATCGACCTAATCCGTATCTATGGGGTCAGCATGAAGATATAGCCACTGTCCATCTACTTTTTTGAATAAGCTACGCTCAATATAGGAGGTATCTTCGCCATCATTGGCGAGTGTCGTATGGAATGTTACCCAACCTGTGTTGAGGTCATCCAGCGACAATTCACTATCTAATATCTCCAGTCCGAGAAAATCTGTCGTCTCTGCAAATACCGTAATCCCTGCACGCCACTGAGCTGTTTTGTTTTGTAGATGTTTGCTATCAGGGTGCATGGTTGCTTCAATATAATCTAAATTATGCAGGACATAAGCACAATAACGTGACCGCATCAGGCGCACAGGGTCATCAATTTTTTGTCCTAAATGCAGTGGACGACAACACTTTTTATATTTTAGCCCACTTTGACAAGGGCAAGGCGTATTGGGGGTAATCTTCATCATGAGCGTTCATCCAAATCAAGAGTAGTTACTGGCACAGGTCTTTCCGTCTGTAAATCATAAACCATAAACTCACGTTCAGGCAAAAACAAGATACCACAAGATTGTTCAGGGCGACCATGATTCATGGATACAGACCCACTGTTGATAATCCGCAGTTTACCACCTTCAAAAATTTTCATTGGGCGGTGTGTATGCCCGAGAACAATTATATCTGCCACGCTTGCCTTTAATGTTTGATGGAATAAATCGAGTCGGCTTGTCGGGTAGATATACGTTATTTGGTCAAAGGTATTGGCATGGGTAATTTCAATTTGTAAATTATGCCGCCTGAATTTAATTACAGGAGGTAACAAATCAAGAAAATTGAGGTTAATCTCACTAATTTCTGCCATCAGCATGAGACCTTCATCGATCTCAGGATTTTCAGCGAGATAATCCATAAAGCGTAAGTCATTTTTTAGGCGGTCTTGTGAGCGACGAGCAAGTGCGTCATGGTTACCTTGTACAGTCGGAATCTGAGCATGACGAATCCGATTGACAACAGCGTTTCCATCTGAACCACGGTCAACTAAATCTCCAGCACACCAAACCTCATCTACTTTTTGACGCTCAAAAAAATCCAGCGCATGATTCAAGCCATCAATATCTGCATGTATATCAGATAGTATTCCAATTCTGGTCATTATCTTACCTGCTTCATCTCCCAAATCCACACAATTATTATAATAACATACTCAGTTGAGGGGCAGTTGGTGCTAACATATTCAGAAAAGCGCGTTGCGTCGCTGTAAATGATAATCGCTGATTCCATACAAGCCGTAAAGAACGGTCAAGCGAGATACCCTCAATACTTAATAATTTTAGTTCACCTCGCTCAACTTCGCGCTCGACAGAATAACGTGGCAAGATGGATACACCACTCCCACTCAATAGCGCATATTTAATTGTCCCTGGGCTATCCAGTTCAGTCTTCGTTTTGAGGCGAATATTATGTTGTGACAATACAAATTCCAACCATCTTCGGCTACGGCTGGTCGGTTGACGGTTAATAAAAGGATGCTCCGATAATTGTTGTGCTGTAATACTCGCTTGCTCTGCCCAAGGATGTGATGAACTGACAACCACATCATACGCCATATTATAAAATGCCATTTGCCCCAGCTTGTCGCGGTCTAAATCATCAATCTCGCCTTCGACAAAACCGAGGTCATAACGTGTATCCATCACCCCAGCAATAATATCTTTTGTCAAACCTGTTTGCATAGACACATTGATATTATCGTAATTTGCCTGAAATTCACGTAGCCAGCGCGGGATAATATAGACGCTGATACCGGGAGTTGCACCGAGTGATAAATTGAGTGATTGTGCTGTGCCGATTTGGACAATTTCATGTTCGGCTTCGGCTAATAATTGCACCATCTGTCGCGCATAATCCAGCAAAACTTCACCTGCTGGTGTGGGTTGTGTGCCTTGTGGGCTACGGTCTAATAATTGTGTGCCGAGACTCGCTTCTAGCCCCTGTATGTGCTGGCTCACAGCAGATTGCGACAAATATAGGGCTTGCGCCGCTTTATTGAGGCTACCCTGTTCGCAAACGAGGATAAAAATCTTGAGCTTGTGCAATGTAATCATGTTGTGTCCTGAGTAGCAATTTATAGGTTTATTGTACCCATAAAGTGATTAAGTTGGTGCGGTTTTAATCAGACTCTAGCGATTGATAACAAAAATCCGCCTTTCGCCTTTGACTTGTATTGCGCTAAACTATAGACATACTTGTATCGTCATCATCCACAAGGAGAGACTCGATGTACGACCCTAAAGACCACCTCAGAAAAATGGTAGAAGCTCATGCCCCCAGCGGTCACGAAGCTCCAATTGCGGATATATTACGCGACGATTGGGCAGACCTTGTTGATGAATTTGATGGTGATAAACTCGGTAGCCTCATTGGTATTAAACGGGCGACCCGTTCCAACGACAAAACACGGAAGATTATGCTCGCCGCCCATATGGACGAAATTGGCTTGATGGTGCGTGAAATTGAAGATGGATTTATCTATCTGCATAGCATCGGTGGGATTGATAGCCGTGTGATGTTGGCGCAAACAGTGATGGTGCATGGCAAACGTCAACTGCAAGGCGTAGTCGCTACTACACCTCCGCATATGCTGACAGCCGATTCACGCAAAAAATATCCAGAGATGAGTGAACTGGTTGTGGATGTCGGACTCCCTGCTGATGAAGTCGCAGAATTGGTACAGATTGGTGATTTGGTGACTGTTGATGTGCCAATGATTGACCTGAAAGGGCGCAAAGTCGCGGCAAAGGCAATGGATGACCGTGCTTGTATCGCCGTCATAACCGTCTGTCTACAAGAACTCCAAAAAATGAACCATAGCTGGGATGTCTATGCCACAGCAACCGTTCAGGAAGAAGTCGGTTTACGTGGTGCAACCACCTCCGCACATTATATAGAGCCTGATGTCGCGATTGCGTTAGATGTGGGCTTTGCTGACCAACCGGGTGTCAGTGGCTTGACAGGTAAAATGGGAGATGGACCACTTCTGGGGATGGGTGCGAACTTTCACCCGAAGATGGTTGACAAACTCAAAGAAGTCGCAAAATATTATGACATCAAATGGCAACCCGATATTATGCCAAGCCGTAGTGGAACAGATGCGTGGGCAATTCAAGTATCGCGCGGAGGTGTGCCAACAGCTTTATTGAGCATCCCACTGCGGAATATGCACTCGCCTGTCGAAACACTTGACCTCAAAGATATTGAACGTGCAGGACGCTTATTAGCCCATTTCATCAGTGGATTGGATGAGGACTTTATGGATTATTTATCTTTACAAACCAGTGAAGAAGATAAAGAATAAATAAGTATTTTGCAGTGATTTGCCCTGAAAATGTTAGAGATTGCAACATAATCTATCAATATTGCGTATAAAAAAGTAAGCAATATGCCAGCAGAAGGGTAATCCTGTGTATAATAAAGATATACACGAAACACAAGTTAGTGGAACAGATACTATGGACGGTTTCAAAATACTTGGTCAAATTGGTAAAGGACTTGTCAAAACAGTTGAAGTTGTTGGCAAGGGAATTGGTTTGACTGGTCAAGCGATTAATGACGGTTCAATTGCAGTGAGGACAGCCATGCCCGTAACAGAAATTACATCGGTGTTTAATACAACCGACGAGACAATTAAGTTCATCAATCAAGAATCACCACGCGATACAAAAGAAATTTTGCCACAAAGTGCCGTATCGCTCAAAACAGAACAAACATCAGGTGCGTGGGTACCGTGGTTTCATCCACCGCGTTTCCAACCCTTTAATGCAAAACGCTTAGAAGTTGTTGTGGATGATGTGCCTGTGATTTATCTGTGGCAACGCGATAACCATGTTTATTGGTGTAATCGCCTCGATACACAAGGTAATCCAGCCAAAGCCTATCAAGTCCCCGGAATCTCGCATGTCGGTGGTAAACGGATGCTTGTTGTTCGTAATGACCCCGAAAATGGATACAGCGCATTCCTTAGCGAAAGCGTTGAAGGCAAATAGCAA
>CAYGTY010000104.1:0-21815 GCA_964352825.1 uncultured Anaerolineaceae bacterium | reverse complement strand
TTCTAACTTTCTTTAGTGTTGGCGATAGCTTCCCCATTGAATTGTTGTTTCCTATGTCCACCAAATCGGGTAAAGATTAGTCTATGGAACGATGTGCTTAATAAATGGTATTTTTTTCATAATTACCACTGCCAAATAAGATAAGACGAGTGTTAGTATTGCAGTTATTGGAATGCTGAGAATTGGAGCAAACGACAGCGCACTTAACTCAAAACCAAGTCTGCCACTTTCTAATAACTCGATAATCATCACATGAATGAAGTAGATGCCCAGACTGCATCGACTAATCCCATTTACAATGATTCGTATGGGAGGAATGCGCTCAAATATTCGCTCATAGTCCAACGACTTGAGAAAGAGAAAGATACCGATACCTGCTAAAATCAGATTGAAGCTGTCATTCAGGACGAAAAAATTATCGAAACGTCCTTCATTTCCTACAGTCATGTTGTGGGTTAGGAATTGTGTAAATACAATGAGGACAGCTGACGTGAACAAAACAGGTAAGATATGCTTTTTTTGCAAGGTGATATCACGAAGATAGTAACCTAACACAAAGAACCCGACATACTCAGTTGTGACGACAATATCAATACCAACTTCAATATCCAAAAATCGCTTTGTCATCGGGAGCAGAGATGCAGATATAAACCAGATGATGAGAAAATATCGAATATTATTTCTATCCGCAGCTTTAATATAGACGCGCAAGATGGGTGTCGCTAAATATAAGCCTAGAATCATTTGAATAAACCACAAATGATAATAGACCGGACCATCAACAAGTGCGGTAATAATCTGTTGCCCTGTCAATTCTTCTGCTTTGAAAATGATTCGCCACAATAAATACAAAATTGCCCAAGCAATAAATGGAAATAGTACTTTAACAAATCTTTTGCGAAAAAACATAGGGATTGATTGATCTTTACCAGGGTGAAGTAACAAAAGCCCACTTACCATTGTAAAGAGCGGCGAACCCATCTTCCCCCAGATATAGAAGTTATTCCCAATCCACCAGTCGCTGTAATCAATCGTGTTGTAAAGATAGATTAGTGGGAATGCAACATGTAGGGTCACAATCGTAATCATTGCAAATGCGCGAATAACTTTGACATACGTCAGTTGTTGTCGATCAGGTTTTCTTTCAGTTGATTCTGTCGCTGGTAACTGATCTAATATCCCCATTATGCCCTCATTTTTTAATATCGCTACTGAGTGAGAGAAAGTTTGAAGTTTGAGAATTGGGTTGGACCACCAGAAGCTGAGAATCCTAACCAACCTCCTGATCTTTGTAATGGTATACTTTGCTCAATTATTTTGTTGTCTATGAGAATGTCATAGGTATCTGCCTGAACAAGCAGTGTGAGTAATCGTGATTGTGCGACAGTTGTATCGAGGTCTGCAACACCATTTTGGACATAAGACAGATCATTAGCCACTACACCCCAAGTGATTTGGATTCCATCATTTGCTAGCCGAACCCAATGTGCGCCACGAATATTTTGTATTTCAGGTGCGTGGAAGAGTAATCCGGCTTGCGCATTACTGCGTCTGCTTGGTAATTGAATGATGACTTGTGCTGTGAACACCTCGCCATAAACACCAAGAGAGCGTTGAAAATTCCCATTAAGGTCAGAGTTTTGTGTGATAATACTCCCATTTGTACTCCAGTCACCGTTAGAGGTCTGTAATGATGATATTAAGGACTCGACAAAAGGTGACCGAACTTCTGCCTCTTCAAAAACGGCAGTTGTTTGTGATGTGGTCAGACCAACATAACCAGATGATGTGATCAAGGGGACATCTTTAACAACATCTACACCATTCAAGGATATGCCGTAGGTTTGCCCGTTGGCTACAACCGTAATTATCTCGTTTCGACCAATAGATGTTTCCATTGGCAAGAACCCTTGCCCTGTGAAACCATCCTGTTCATCAAAATAGCCCCATACAAACGCACCATCAGGGAAGAATCTTACCATATGTGCGCCGAGTAGATTATCTTCATTGGGCATGTTAAATATTATGCCTGCTCCACTGTCTCCTGTATGAGAGAAACGAGAGGTAAAAACAAAGGATTCATATTGACTAGAACTACGCGCTGTTAGATCAAATCCATCTAATTGTTTTTGTTGGAATGTCTTATCCTGTATCTGCCATTGACCACTTATTGGAATCCAGCGTTCTCCAATTTGATCGGTGGTAAAGTCATCGTAAAAGTATGCTGGAGTCTCAACTTGTTCATCTTCTGTAACTGATGGCATTGGCTCTGACGATTCAACAAAATCAACAATCAAGTTATCATCATTAATTGGTATAAGTGATACATTATCATATGCAACAATTGAAAACCATGATGTTAATGCCGCATAGCCACCAGCATAAACGATTTCAATATTGCTTGCGACAATCTGATCATTGATGAGTACGTCATAGGTGTTATTGTGAATCTGAACAGCTAAATTCTCTCGGTTTTCTAGATTAACAAGCTGTGTCCCCTGTGTTTTGAAGATAAAATCTTTATCAAATGTGCCATAGACAAGGTAACCCTGACCATCATCGCCTTGACCAAAACGTACCATATGGCTCTCTTGTCGTGTGTCTGAATGTTGCATGTTGAACATTAACCCACCACCTGTCCGTCCACGCACAAAACGTAAATCTACACTAAATTGATAAGATTGCTCTGGCTGAACTTGTAGTGGAATCACATTCATTAAGTCTGTACCAGCATCATTGGTCTGGATCATTGCACCGTCACGTACAACCCATGTTCCTCCGTGCTGTCGCCATGTAATTCGTCGATTTTCGTCAAAATTCTCTGTATAGGGTAGCTCTAGCGGTGTGAAGGTATCAGCATAGAGTAAAAAGAATAGCCCAATGTTAGAGAGGGTTAAGACAAAAAATCCAACTAATAGTGAATAACCAATAAATGCTAAAGAGGTGTCTTTCATTAGACAAATACTCTGATAGTTAAAGGTTCATATAGCTTTATGATACTGCGTGTATTATCCCAGAACAATTAACATAATTTTCATTGATGGTTTTTCTGAGTAATCCGATACCTCAAAATTCTTTATGAAATATGCCAGCGATTGATGGTAAAGTTAAAGACATAATTACGATCTTGAGGATTAGACCATGCCTAATCTTAATGACTATATTGAGAAAAACAAAAAGTTGGAACAAGAGCTTGAAGAAATGACCATAGCACTATCTCAAGCATGGGATCAACTCGTACCTTTCCTTCAAGATATTCCAGAAGCAACACAGGTTGAAAAAGATAATATACCGATTTTACAAGCAATTTCTGTTGCTTCAGAATCAGATTTTGTTGGTATTTACCTCTTTGAAGAAGAGCGTTGGTTTACATATCCCGAATATATTGAACCCACAGAAGAATTTCTCAATGAATTAAAATCTACTACAACAGACAGAGTCATGGATTTTGAATTACATGTTGGTGGAAAAGTAACCAGTGCAATAACCCCTATTATTTCGGAAAACAAAATTATAGGGGTTCTTGGTGTCGCAAGTGTTGATGTCAACCGCTCTTTTACGGCTGTTGATTTTCGCATTTTGCATCGAATGGCAGAACGTTTTGGTAGTCAGATCGCAGTTTCACAATTAGCACAACTACGAGAACGTGAAGCATTGCAGGCAATAGAACTGCAAATTGCCAATGATATACAACAATCTGTTCAACCTACCATATTCCCTGACGATAAGACAATCTCAATGGCATCATTCTGGAAACCCGCAAAGGAAGTTGGAGGGGATGCATGGGGATGGATACAATACCATCAACGGCTCACATGGTTTGTTCTCGATGTCGCAGGTAAAGGTCTACCGGCTGCCTTGGCTGCCGTCGCCTTACACACCGCAGTATCAATGGCACTGCGGATGGGACTAACCCCAATCAAGGCATTAGACATAATTAATCAGCAGTTCTATGATGCCTATACCCGAACGGATCTAATGGCGACTGTGGCGATTTTGTCTCTTGATATGGCAACTGGTGAGCTTCAAATTGCAAATGCAGGACATCCACCTATCTTGATTCGCCATAATGCGGAATGGTTGCAACTCACAGCAACAGCACCACCTATTGGTGTGTTAACAGACTTGATGACAGAAACGCAGAGGATAACACTTGATGAAAATGACCTCATCATTTGTTATAGTGATGGTTTTTCAGAAATTGAACTCCCCGATGGTAAACTTTGGGGATCTGAAGGATTACTTAGTGCGATCCCGTTAGGTTTAAACGATGCCGATAAGTTAACACAGAATATTATGGTCGCCTCGCAAGCTGCTGGTAAAACACAGGATGATCAGACACTTGTATCCGTTATCTACAAGAATTGATAAAGAGTATGCGCGAAAAAATGACAATACCTGCAACTTTGAAAGACGTTTCTAAGTTCACACAATCCTTAGAACATCAGCTTGAACAACTTCCGATTGAGGAACGAACCTTGATTATCTTGGCAATTCAAGAGTTACTTGTCAATATAGTTGAACATGCGTATTCTGGAAAGCTTGGGAAAATCGAATTTGAGCTAAGCCTCAATGATAAAGATCTTCTTGTTATAGTTTCTGATAATGCAGACCATAACTTTGAAATCCCCATTGATGTTGTAGCACCTGACCCATTAGACTTACCTGAAAGTGGGATGGGGCTTTTTATTATTCAGCAAGCATTTGATAATGTGAAATATTCACATCTATCCAATGGTAATCAATGGCAGTTAGAGAAAAAGCTGAGGTAAATATGAGTAATCAAGTACTTGTCATCGATGATGAAAGTGTGACCAGACGATTGGTTGCCCATACATTAAAGGCGATTCAGGTAGACGTTATTGCTGCAGAAAATGCTACAGAAGCTATTGCCCTGGCGGAACAACATGACATCCAATTGGTACTTGTAGACATTAATTTGCCAGATATTGACGGCTTTACGCTCTTAAAAGAATTGAAAGCCATGCCACATCTTTCTGATATCCCTATGTATGTCTTCACAGCGCGTAATCATGCCGATGATAAAGATGTAGCCTTAGAAATGGGTGCAGCAGGCTTTTTTTACAAGCCCTTTAGCACACAGGAGCTTCGTGATTTAGTGTTAAAACAGCTGAAAGACTAATTATTCGCTAGTCTCTTGTAACCAGTTGGTGACAATGTTACGTAGTTCCTGTATCGAAAAGGGTTTGCTGATCACTTTATTTATACCAATCCTAATATAATGTTCCTTTTGGTGTCGCATAACGCTGGCTGTTAATGCCAAAATGGGTATATCACGGTATATAGCACTGGATTGTCGGATTTGTTCAGTGGCTTCTATTCCATCCATTACAGGCATTTGGATGTCCATCAATATTAGGTCATAGTCTTTCTGATCCAATTTCTCTAGTACCTGCTGACCATTCTCAACAAAATCGACTTCAACAGGCATGATTGATAAGGCAGACCGGATAATCTCACGATTATCAACATAGTCATCTGCAACAAGAATTCGTCCCATTATAATGTTATCATGATCCACAATAGCAATGTCATCATCCCCTTCATCTTGTTTTGCTGTAAATCCGGTGAGTGTATTATATAAAACTGACGCATCAATAGGATGCCGTATGTATTGTTTGTTTTGTGGTTTTGCAGTGTCATCTTCAACAACATAGACGATATTAGGATTTGATTTAGGATTTGGAACGTCTGTTTTGGTGTACCTCTGGAAGATCACATCAAAAGCTGCCCCCTGCTGTTCCATGACTGTTTCTAACTCTGTGGCATTATCAAATTCTATAATATCAACGCCCCAATTTTCTAAATGTTGTACCAACACATACCGTGCAGTGCGATTAGAATCGACGACTGCGACACGTAATTCTGCGAACACGGTCAATTTATCATCTTGATTACTATTGACTTTAGCAATAGAAAGCGTCAGTAAAAATTCAAATGTGCTGCCGACATTGAGTTCACTATCTACTGAAATAACACCGCCCATTAGTTCGACTAATTGTTTACTAATTGAAAGACCTAGACCTGTACCACCATATTTACGTGTTGTTGTCCCATCTGCTTGGACAAAACTATCAAATATTTGCGTCACCTTATTTTTTTCAATACCAATACCTGTATCTTGTACACTGAAGCGTATTCGAGATGTTTTGCTATCGCCATACAACAGCTTGATTCTTATTGTGACTTGACCTTCCCGAGTGAACTTAATCGCATTACCAGCAAGATTCATAAGCACTTGCCGTATTCGTGTTGCGTCGCCATATACACGATAAGGAATATCTGGGTCAATATCGAGGCGAATTTCTACGGACTTACCTTTCAATTGTGGTGCAAGTGTCATTTTAACCTCAGTCGCAATCGCGGTAAGGTCTATAGGACTTGCTTCCAGAATAATCTGACCAGCATCTAGTTTTGAGAAATCGAGTATACTATTGATGATTGCTAGGAGGCGTTGAGAGCTAATGAAAGCATCTGAAGCAAAGTCTTGTTGGGTTTCGTCTAAGTCAGTTTCCAGCAAGAGTTCAAGCATGCCTAAGATACCAGTCATTGGTGTACGAATCTCATGACTCATATTCGCAACAAATTGTGATCGAACTTCCGCAGTATGTAAGGCATTATCACGTGCCCTGACCAGCATTTTTGCTGTTTGCTCTCGCTCCAACGCACGTGCATAGCTTTCTGCGATCATACGCGCCATCGTAATTTCCTCAGGTAACCAGTTACGGGATTCACGGATTTCGTCATACCCGATAAAACCTTCAATACGCTGATTAAAATATATCGGAATCCATAGAACTGTTTTGATATCTTGTGGTTCAAGAATAGCTTGCAAATCCTCAGGTAAGGCACTAATGTGATAAGGTGCAATAAGTTCTTTTTCAGCAATAAGAGGAAAGAACGACGGAAATAATTCATCAAATGGTAATCCCTTGAGATTATCAATTTGGGGTTCTACATCCACTGCACACCATTCATGAGTATTATCCAAAATCCGTTCATTTTCACGGAAACGAAAGACATATGACCGTGATACATCCAAGAGAATGCCCGTCATCGCCAGCACTTCATTGACAACAGTATCAAGGTTATCCAGCTGCAAGAATAATCGAATAATCTCGCGGTTAACCTCCTCAAAACGCAATAATCTCTCCCAGCGACTACGAAGTTTATGTTCTTTACTAATGTCGCGTAGGTAAGCCGTAAAAATAAGGCTACCATCTTTTGAATTAATCGGCGAAATTGTGATCTCCATAGGGAATTCAGAACCATCAGCTCGTCGTGCGACAAGCTCCAGTCGCTGATTGAGTACTTTTGCCTGATGTGTTGAAAGATATCGTGTGAGACCGTTGTGATGGGCATCTCTAAATGAATCAGGCATGATAAAGTCTGCCATTGGTTTACCAATAACATCCTCACGGAAATACCCGAAGGTGCGCTCAGCAGCACGATTAAACTCAATAAAGTTCCCGTCGGTGTCAATTGATACTATACAGTCTAGTGACGCATCGAGCATAGCGCGGGTCATACTGTCCTCACTTTGATGAGCTGAGGCAAGCATCTTATTCAAGCTGGTATCTTGGAAGGTACAAACGTAAATAGTATTGTTTTCGAGTTCCATAAGGGATATGGATATTTCTGCGAAAAATTCTTTATAAGTCTTCGTCACTGCAATCGTGTCAATGATCTGTGTTTGATATCTTACGCCGACTTGAATTAGTGCATTTGTGAGATCTTGACGATTCGTCTTAGAGACAAGTACTTGAACATGTTTTTTTTGTAGCTCATTTCTGCCATAACCAAATAAAACCATACCTTCATCATCTACCTGAAGGATCTGCCCATTCTTATCCGTGAGCACAGTCGCTCGGCTGATGAGTCCTTTGTTGGGATCAATTGGTTGATGCAATTCGGACATTAGACACACATTCTCCAATACTATTGATGTGAGAACTAAATAATATCTACTTATGAAGTAGCTATTTAAGGGTTATGACGTTATCGTTGTAAACAGTGGGTTGGCTCAGAAGAGTTTTACTGCTTCGTCAACTGTATCAACAATTTGAAAAACTTGATCAAAGCGAGTTAATGTTAGGATACGATATGCAGCTGGGTCAATTGGTTTAACCAAAACAACATCTCCACCAGCTTGACGCGCTCGTTTTAATAACGATACAAGTGCTGACATTCCGGCACTATCCATAAATGCTGTGGTACTGAGATTAACCACAAAATTCTTGCCCCCCTTCTCGATCAACTTATCCTGTTCCACCCGTAAATCTTTGACTGTAAAGGCTTCGAGGCGACCACTGATTTCGATGATATCAACATGAACATGATATTCTCGCGTTGTGATTTCCATAACTTTAGACTTATCCTTTAATTTTTAGAAAAGCTTTGGACAGCATCTTCTTCGTTATCAAACATTTGGAAGGCTTTATCCAAGCGAGTTAGCTCGAAAATAATACGTACAGCTTGTTGCAGATTGCTTATGTATAAATCACCATCATTTTGGCGGCATCGTTTGAGTGCTTTGACAAGGGTTGCCAGACCAGAGGAATCTATGAATCCAACACCACTTAAATTAATAACGGCATGTTTTGTTTCAGGATGATCGTCGAACCATTTTACGACTATTGGGACTTCATATGCGTCAAAGCGTCCACTAAGTTCAAGGATTTCAATATTGTTGGATGTTCGATGAGTAATTTCCATCTTAACTAACCTCCTGAGGTTTCATTGATGTGATAGATTTTCGCTGATTCATCAGTCGTTCAAAGTGTAGCAAGTACCAGTCCACAACTTCATACATTGGCAAACCTGCCGCGGCTGTGTAATTACGTAACCCGACTTCATTTCGTCGTTCCTCATCAACAAGGAATGTCTTAATTGCTTCTGCCATAGTTTTGGGATCATCAGGTTCAAAGTATGCCCCCTGATACCCTTCTTCTTCAATCAATTCCGCAAGATCACCTAGATTAGGGAGTACAACAGCACGTCCATAACTTCCGGCTTGATGCAAGACACCAGAGCTACCGGTTGTACTATTATATGGGAACACGACAACTGCCGAATCTTGGAAAATACGTGGGACATCTTCTTCTGCGACATAACCTGTATAACGAATATTCTCGACGTGCTTATATGTTTCACGTACACCCTCAATATATCCGGGTGTATTGGGACTATCAGAACCTGCAATAACGAGTTCTAGTGGTGTATCCATTTCGTTTTGCAGAATGATAAATGCCTCAATCAACGCTTCAATCTTTTTATAGGTACCAAATTTACCAAAGGTCATGATTTGGAGTGGTCCATCTGGCAACTTAAATTCAGGTTGTGGGATTTCTTCAAACGCGCCATGTGGTCCGAGAACGACATGCTCAACATTGTATTTAGATGTCAGTATCTCGACATATTTGGGGATGGTCACTGCAACTAGGTCTGCTCGGAGAATAAGTCTTGTGAAGATATTACCAGCTAGGCGAGTAATTGTTTCGATAATTGGATTACCACCAAAACCCGCTTTATTTAAATCAACAGTTTCCATAATATTATGAAGAAGAACTGTGCTGACAGTGCTATTTGATTTGACCAACATTGGGCTTAATAATCCAAGTGCGCCTGCAATGCGCTTATCAGCAAATGTTGCAAATTGAAGGTTCTGCAAGACAATATCAGGGTTTATCTTTCGTACGGCAGAACGAATCCGCAGGGCATTATCCAATGCCCCAAATTTCCAACAGGTTTCATAGTAGATTGGTGCGCCACCACTTTTATCCACATCAGGATAAGATTCGCCTGATGGTAATTCATCTGCAAGGATGTATATTTCGCTGACCTCTGGTTTATGACGTAAGTGATTCACAAAATGAAATGCGTATTCATTGAGAGAGCCTTTACCTGGTGGGAATGTTGACACGATTGCTATTCGCATATTCTTTCAACCTCCGATTATAAATTCCCTTAAAATCATTGAGCTTTATTCTGAAAATATCGCGTAAGAAGCGTTGTACTTCCTTACGTGTGTCGACCTTCGAACCGGGTGCATCGACCCAAGATACTGGAATTTCAGTAACCATATACCCCGATTTGAATGCCAAATAAAGGATCTCTAAGTCAAACGAAAATCCCATAATGGTCTGAGTTTGATGTAATTTTTTAGCGGCTTCTTGTGTATACATTTTGAAGCCACACTGTGTATCACGTACTCGAATATTGAGACCATAGCGAACAATTGCACGTAATCCGCCACTGAGTATATGACGCAAAAGTGATTTATTGGTTTCTTCCGCACCCTCTGCTGCACGTGACCCGACAGCAACATCGAAATTATCATTTTCGAGCTTGTCGATAAATTTATTGACTTCCTCTATTGGTGTGGAATTATCTGCATCAGAGAATAGGACGAATTTACCTCGCGCAGCCAACATACCACGTTGCACCGCCCTTCCTTTACCACCATTCTGAGGTGTTTTAAGAACATGCAAATTAACAAACCCAAGCTCTTCGACCATTTTGACGGTGTCATCCTTTGATCCATCATCAGCGATAATAAGTTCCCATGGAAAGCCTAGATCAGACACATGAGATGCTATTGCGCCGATTGTTGGAATAATGCGTATCTCTTCGTTATAAGCAGGGATTACAATAGATAAAAAGGGTTGCCCTTCTATCGGCGTTGTTTTCCATTTTTCATAGTTATTGTATGCCATATCTAACCCTTCACCTTAGTTTATGCTATAAATACCCAATTTACGAAAAGCGTTGTCAAAATACCTAGTAATGTGCAAGACACAACCAAAATGATTCGGTCGAACCATTGGTACTTTCCCCACAATCCAAGCATCATAAAAACAGGGAATATGACCAAGGCATATCGCGATAGACTGCCTGTGCCACTAAAGGACGGTATCACGATTGAAATGATGCTCAGTAGCGCATAGCTTGCACCCAATTTTCGCCAAATCGCTATTGCAACAAATAGCACCCCAAAGTATGCGCTTAAATCCAGAATAACATGCCACCAGATGTCACCCGTGAAGAAGTTACCACCTGCAAGGCTGGCTAGGTCACGGTAGATGATCACCAATGGTCCAAGCATCTCACGCCCCCAAGCACTCTGTGTAGTTGAAAACGCGATTGGATCACTAAACTGGATTTGTAAGAACACCATATAGCTAATCAGACCTAATGGAATAATGAATATCAATATGAGATTGAACCAGTCTTTACGTATACCATCGAATAGATTTCGCCATGCTTGTGATTTATACACTGTTCCGAGTGTCCAGCCGTGTGATTCCATCCATTCCAGACCAACCACACCCCACATTACGATTCCAACAATTCGTGACGAAGCACACAAGAAGCCAAATAATACCGTCCATGCCCATAAACGCCGTCTTGCAAAGTACATGGTTGCTACCGTGAAAAACAAGTATGTACTTTCTGTATAAACAGCTGAGAAGAAGAAAGCTGTTGGGAATGCGGCAATATAAAATATGGTGCGGCTGGCAACTGTTGAGTCGTTAAATTCCAATTCGGTCAATTGATATAAAAATATCAGTGCGCCGAGAAATAATCCGTTGCTGACCAGTATCCCTGCTAAGAGTGATCCGGTTATGGGTTCAAGTAAACTTATCAAAAGAGGGTAAAGTGGGAAAAAGGCGACAGCACTTTGTTCCCCCGGAACAAACCAATATCCACTTTCTACAATACGTAAGTAGAAAGCACTGTCCCATCGTGCCCACACATCAAGCCAAACATTATCAGGATTGATGTGATAGAATGCCTCACCACTGATATTAGGAATTGCAATTTCAGCAAGATATGCGCCAACAAAAACAATAAAACGGGTCGTGAGAAAAGCCAACATGGGGCGCGTCAACCAATAATTCTTCGGATCATTTAGGATGGCGAAAAGTCTCATACTTTTTTGTTGTATCATATGTGGTCGAAAGTTTATTGATCTCATTATTGCTCACCTAGAAGAATATTGAGGTCAGAAAATGCGACAGACCCTCTAAAACTAACAAGACCAATCCAACCACTACTGCGATCAATCTGAATATCTGCATCAATAAGTTGTTCGTCAACAAAGATGTCAAAACTAGATTGTTTCACGACTAATTTTAGAGTTGCAGAATCTAACCCATCGTTATTTAGTATGACATCTCCCATACCAGAAAATACATTGTCTCGGTTAAATTGTCCCCAAAAGATGTTACGTCCATGATCAGCAAACCGCACAAGATAACCAGAGGCATGATTATCACGATCTGCCATATGAAAAATCATGCCAGCTCCCGCATCTTCGAACGTATTGTCAAATCGAATATTCGCACTAATTGTGAATTGCTCACCAGCAAGACCCGTCCCAGCAATATAATCTGTTGGCTCAGTATCTGTCTGCAAAACAACATTATCTTCAATTAACCATGTGCCAATAGCAGCTGCACTGTCAATGTTCGCCGCAGTGTTAGTTGATATTGTGTTGACACGGACAACTTCACTGAAGAGTTTTACCTCATCAAATGCGACCATACTCTGAGATGCCGTTAGTCCCACATATGAGGGGGATACTACAAGCTCCATTGGGATATTGGTTGCAATGATATTGCCATCAAGCTGAATATCAAAACTTCCATCTGAGACAGCAATGCCTAAGGTGTGCTGTTCATTACTCGGTGGGGGTACTGAGGCACTCCCAATACCATTAAATGCACCGTTATCATCAAAATACCCCCACGCCACTACATCTGCATCACTGATGTATCGAACCATATAGGCGTTTTCTGTAGCATTCGGCAACCTGAGATTAAAGAGAAGTCCACCACCTATACCTTCAAGATGCCGAAATTTTACTAGGTAGGTTACTGGATAGGTGATTGGATTCTGGTAGATATTGCTTAAGTCAAATAATTCAGTTTGTTTCTGAACCAGTGCATTATCTTCATATGCCCAGTTACCATTAATCGGTCGCCATCGAACTTCCCCAATCCCACGTAATTCGAATGTTTCTGTGTAAAGCTCTTGGGTGAGAAATTCTGAATTAACAGTTTCTTCGGCTATAGGAGATGATTCAATAACTGTGTTAACAGTTGGTTCTATATCAGTCGTCGTAACTTCAATATTATCAAGCACCTCAATAATGACATCGTCAAAACCAATTTGTGAGGATGCTGATATAAAACCTACAGCCCCTCCCACATAAGTTAAGGGTACATCCTCGACAATAACTTGATCATTCAACTGAATATCATAGGATGCTGTTGTAACGCGTAATTCCAATCTCTGAGGGCTGTCATCTGAGGTTGACATTTCTAGCTGTGAGCTACCTTGACCAATGAAATTACTGTCATCGCCAAAGTATCCATATATCAACCATAGCTGATTGTTGTCGACATTGAAGCGCACCATGTGACTCTTTTGTCGACTGGTTACTTGTTGGGCATTAAATAGTAAACCACCACCCATTGAACCACCAAGATGTTTGAGGGTTGCACCGAATGTATAGCCCTCACTTTCAGGAATGGTAAGGGGAATGAATGATGTTAGGTCAAATCCGTTTGTATCTAATTGAATGAGCATCTCATCACGAATTTCCCAGTCTCCGCCAAATTCTTCATAAGGATTTTGAGTTAAAGTAGAGAAATCTTCGCTATAGGGAAGGCTGAATCGATCAACCTTTGGCTGTGCTCCTAAACGACTATATAAGCCAAAATTCAACAGAATAAAAGCAAAAAATGTCAGCAGCAATGGTAATCCAGTTGAACGAAATGTAGGTAATTCAAGCATCTTAAAGTGCTCCTAAGATGTAGTGGATGCCAATGGCCAACTTTGACGTTCATCTGGGATATGTCGAGCTGGAATTTGGCGAGTAATTAACTCACGGATGAGCTTGAAAATCAGGAATGGATTGTAAACATGTCCACCAGCAGATGTTTCGCCATTTAGAATCGCTTTACGCAAGTCATCCGCTGTTTTACCTGGGAAACGTGTGTGCGATTTGCCGACTGTTGGCAGATAATGCCCATCGCTCCCTCCAGTTTCAGATCGCTTTGCCCATTGTCGATTGCGCCATGTGGCAATGTGATTAGAGAAAAACTCCGTTGGTGTTCCATTGCGTACTTCTACACCATCAAATGGGACACTTTTGATGAGCTTTTCAACACCCTTCATCCCATCAATTCGTAGTAAAATTGGCGAATGTGAAAAAGGATGAGCTGCGATTGCAAGGCCATTTTGCTCATGAATCAAATTAACTGTTTCAGAGGCTGTTTTACCAGTAGGAATATCTTCTTCAACGAAAAGGGCGAGAATGTCACCATCGGCGGATGTTACTTCTGTCCCGACGATGATTTCTAATGGGCGAATTGTATCTTCAAAGTACTCTACGTAAGCCTGTGCTATACGTGCTCCGCCAATGGTATCATGATCTGTTACAGCAATAACATCAAGTGTCGTCTCAGTCAAAACATATTCAACAAGTGCTTCAGGCGACATTAGACCGTCAGAAAAAATTGTGTGAATATGTATATCTGCAGTACCAAAGCTTCGCATTCTTACACCTCATATATTATCAGCGTTAATACAATTAATTATAAGCTTGTATCATTGCACATATCATTGAGGTTTCAGGTTATATAAAGTGAGGGGATAAGATATTACAAATATCCGTCTACGAGTAGTCTAATGTAATACGCCGGATTCTCCAGAATCCCTGATCCAATGTCATCGTAATTTGGGCAGAGGCTATAAGACTTAGATCCTTGTTGTCATTTGTTCGACGAATGAAGAAGCTTTCGTCATGAAATTCCACCACACTACTATCATCACTGAAGTAGGTGAGGTAGAGTTTATGATTGTGACTCACAAAATCGGTTCGAACATCAGGTACAATGCCCGATAAAATCTGTGTATAAGCGGAGCCAGCCCAATATGTTTTAAGATCTTGTAAGTCATTTGTGAGGTGAGCACGTCCGACGCTTTCCCATGCTAGCCAATATGCCGAGATAATTTCTTCCAACTGTGCCTGTGAGGGCAGTCTACCTTCCTCAGGTGATGTCGTAACCCATATGACTTTTTCCGGTTCTGGTACAACTAAGGTATGTCCTCTAAATATAGATGCTGGATCCGCACCCTGTTGAAATTCTTGTATAAATTTTGTCAGCAGGCGAAAACCAACAAAGCTCATGACCATAGCTACTAGTAAACCGATAACGAATAATCCAAATTTGAGCTGGGATTTATTCAAGACATGACTCCTCAACAACCCTTAGTGTCACATCTGATGAAACCAAATCACGGACTTGTGCTGTAAATTGATATTCACCTTTAATATCAAAGGCAGGCAAGCGAATCGTAGCAAACCCATCAATAGTACGGGCAAATCCCATACCATCATCCCAGCGGACAGTCAATAAGGTACCATCTATGACAGGCTCGTTATATCGATCTTTAACATCCATCGAGATTGTCACAATATCTCGCCCATCGTTAAGTACACAAGTCGGACTGATGGATAGATCAATCTTGTCGGCAGTAGCAGGAATTTGCATCAACTCTAGATGACTAGTAACATCATTAGATTTTGCTGTAATGCGAATTCTACCGGGAGACCCTTTACTGACCAATTCATATATGCTGACTCCACCAATCCGTCTAAAGTCACCAGCCACACGACTTGTATCGGGATAAATAATTTGAACATCAAATTGATCTGTATCACTAGGTATATTGCCCCAACGATCTGCTGGTAATATGATAACTGTAGTCGAGTCTTCGCCATATGAAACAATATTATTGGCATTAGAGAACACATCAATTTGATCGATCTGCAAAGGCAACACCCTTAATGATTGGCGGACAACCCAATCATTGTATTGGACAATCAATAGGCTTGTTCCTGCTTGTGTGATGACATCGGATTCAATATTCCAAACAGCAACACCACCTGTCCCAAGAACGAGTACATCATCAATAAAATTTAGACCAGTAGCTAATGTCATATCAACAGTATCACCAGCAACTGCCTCATTAACTTGTACTCTAATACTCAGCGCATCGCCAGCACGAATAAATGAACGCATCGTCACTTGAATTGGCTCTCCATCGGCAAATGCAAATCTCATCATACATACCAGCCCAAAAGCGACTAGAATCATGAGCTTCTGTTGGTGGCTCATCGGCTGTATCCGTGTGTTAATATCGTAGGAATTTGCCCATCCCACTCTGTCAAACGTGGCCCGTTCACAGTAATTGGAATATCTAATTGAATAATTTCATCAGGTGGAGATGGTAACTCAAAATCTAATAAATCTTGCGGTGCGATTGCTTGCTCAAGATATACACTGTCTACCCAAACAATATCACCATTATGATCTACTTCAGAGGTCAGTAAACGTGGAATATCGACCATCTGAGACCCTAAATTAAATAGGGTGTTCTTATCCATAATTACCAAAGGACGATCTAAGTTATGTGAGGTTGGTACGCCCTGAACAATGAGTTCAACCGATCCGATATCCTCAATACTGAGAATATCTGAGGCATCCGCACCCTGAAAATCAACACGAAACAGGGTTGTCTCTTCTGACCATAATTGATGCATCATCATATCCATAACATTGGTCTGGGCAATACGGTCACCACTTTTATCGCGCAATATACCTGTGACAGTGATATGTGTGGGGCCTGCAGATAGATTTGTGACTGCACCAACAACACTAATAAGTCCTTCAAATCGCCCTTCGACACGACCAGCATCATATGATTCAGGTTCAAACCCAATGGGCACTTCAGGCACATATACAATGAACGTAGGACTAACACTTAATAATGATCGATCCAATGTGCCCCGATTTAACGCCGTATTATCTAGTGTGGATAAGGGTAAATCGATAAAGAGTTCAATATCGGAGAGTGTAACAAATGTCTCACGAGGTGCTTCTGGTGGTTCAACCTGCAATACCAATCTCCAATTGCCGTCCGAGTTAGATAATTCCCATGTGTCATCTATGATATATGTCCCAAGTGATGTAAGCCACTCCGCTTTTACATCCGCTATAGCAGAACCGTTTTCGCGATAAGTTACATCAATGTAAAGATTCTCCAGCTTCGCAAACGATGCAATGATCCCCCCCTGTAGTGAGAGCCAACGCAAATATTCCTGTCTAGTCAGGTCAGTATCTAGGTAGATATAACTCTCTGTAAATCGTTTGAAATCGAGTGCATCATAATAATCTAGGATAATTGCTTCTGGTGAAATCGTTTCATCACGAACCCGTGTAAGCATGACAAGAGATCCAGATATGAGCAGGAAAAATAGAACGATACCATATAACCATCTCAGTGGGCGTGGATTCAGGCGCATAGATGGGAAAATACGTCGCGTTAGTGTTTTCCACATCTGCCAGTTTTCACTGGATAATTCAGGTTCTCGCCTATCATCATCTAACAGCCAAAAGCGGATAAACCAACGGCGTGCAATCCATCGAACAATCGGTGTCCGCCTAATGCTTAAATTAAAAAATGGAGCAACCACACTTGTAAATAAAAATACTGATGCAGCAACAAATAAACTACCAACGGGTAGCACGCCCCACATAAACCGCTGCCAAGCAGGATAAACTTGTACAGGTATTGCAGCTGGTAGTGGTGGGACATCAGAGCGTTCCCAGACTTGTACATCATTTTCTAGTTTCCCTAGACTATGCCAGCCCGCAAAGTAGAGCAAGGGTTCGTAAAAATCATCATTTACAAACGTGTATTTTAGATTGTATTTCTGTGGGTTTGTCAGGAAGGATTGTAAACTGCCTAAACCAGGGATACTTGTAAATTTTGCACCATCGAGTCGTTCAATTGGTGTACTGGTTAATTCTGGTAAACGACGTGCGCTATGATAGTTTCCCTCAACATTCAGAGCTGTAGTCTGCGCGCTGAGCCAAGCCATTTGATCGCCGAAACCAAGCGTAAGATATCGCCAACGATCGTGATTATCTTTAGCTAAAAACTCGACAATCGGTGTCATATCGACAGTTGCTGGTTGGAACTTACGATACTGTGTCAAGTTGGCTGTGAGGATAGCAATGGACATGAAGATTAGAGCCATGCCAGTCAGTAGCACCACTCGCCACATAGAACCTAAGTTTGCAACAATCCACTTGCCTAGCCTCCCATGAATCAGACTTTCGATAAACAATCCACCAAATGGCAAGATAATAATCGTTGCCCAAAATGTAAAGCGGTCGAGTGTTAAAATGTAGAATGCGCCTCGCAATAGCATTGCTGGAATTGGAGTCGTTCCGCCGGTCCCAAGCAAAGTCATCAAAGCTAATGATGATGCTAAAATCCAGTTAGCTGTACCGAACCCTTTATAGAGTGCGTAAGGTACAATAACAAGTAAAGCTCCCCAAGGGATTAGGAAAAACATCAACCCTGCGGGAATGTTTTCAAGAAAGCTATCACGGCTTGCATGTGGTATCGTAATTTGAGTGATTGGATCACTACGACTCCAAAGCCAATATGGCAAAACGGTGATAACAAGAATTAGAATTAAACCAACACCAAAAACACCGCATCGAAAGAACGCTGGTGATGTACGTCGTATCCGTTGTTTAATCAACTTCCAAATCTGCGTAAACCCAATTTTCTGACCATCGAAATGTTCTTCATCAGGGAGGGGTGTTCGGAATTTGCGGAGTAATAAGGTTGCAAGAATCGGACCACTGAAAAAAACCATCCCAAACAAAGTGGTTACATGATGCCCTGCTGCGGCGATCATTAATAGCGACCAACCACGAAATAAGTCACTTGTATTGGCATCTTCGACCCATCGCCAGACAAATGGCAAGGCATTGAGCATGACACCAATCACAAACATCGTCGGTAATTGTCCAAAAACATGCACTGTCTCGGCAATACTGCTGCTGACAGCTGCTAGTAATGCAGCATATAGGGCTGGACGTAAAGGTACCCACAATCTGCTAAACCGAAATATACCGATTGTTGAAGTCACAGTTGAAATCAACATAACTGTTATAAAACCAGTGGGCAGGCTCGAAACTTTTGAAATGAGAGCTGTTAATTGATGAGTCAGAGGAGGGTAGCTTACTAAAGTAAAACCAGTGTACCAGCGTGGCTCCCAAGGATTCCACCATGACCTAGCATAATGGTCAGCAAAGAAGATATGGACAAAAGCATCGTATGTTCCACGGTATGTACCCGATAATAATAATGCACCATGAAATAAAAACGTTATGGCGATAGCCAATACGAGTAGACGGTACTCTTTGAACCAATTATCGAAACTTTGTTTCATCCTAAGTTACTCAGTTTGTAATTGAATGGGCGATGATGTTGCCTCAGATTTTAATCTTAGCACACGCCATAATATCGTGACAAATAACCCACCCATAAGTAGGATTTGGATTTGAATAACTTGTATCAATGATTCGTGGAAAAAGAAAACGAGCAAAATTTGAGTAATACCCGCTACAATTGGTAAAAAAGCTTCACGACCACTACCAAGACTAAGCTGATATGTGATGACTAAGTTAGTGAGGGTATAAAGTGATGCAGCTAAGGCATAAGGCGCAAGCAGTCCTGCGGCAATTGTGTACGCATCACCGTAGAGAACTGTCAAAATTAGTGGTGCAAATACAGCCGCTAAGAAGATCAATAACCCACAAATTCCAATACCGCCGACCACCAGAAGGATTAGAATTGGTCGAGTTGATTGGTTAAGTGCTTGCCGACGTGAAATCATTGGAACAAGTAAAATCGTCAATGGCAGTGCACCAAAATATACGATACGTCCTAACACACTAATGGCAGCGTATAACCCGGCATCTTCTGGGCTAAAAAAGTTCTTCACGAGTATAAAATCGCTGTTCGTTATCAATATCTGTCCGATTAATGCAATGGCTGTTGCGCGTACCAGTATCATCCATTCGCTTCGTTCAGCTTCAATCGCATCAAATTGTGCATTATTGTTTGAAAATGTCAAATGTCGTAAGGCTATCCATCCAACAAACCAGATTACAAACATGGATTGTGCTAACCCCCAGATAGCACCCTCTAAGCTACGTCCGAACGAAAGTAAGGCATATCCCAGAATCACACTCATTACTAGCCGTGTTACTCCCTCAGATACATACGCACCTGTCAACCAGTAATACGCGTCGAATCCTTGTAAAATTCCACGATCAACACCAGCTTTGACAAAAAAAGACGAAGTTAAAAGTATGGGTATAATTATACCGAGGTCATTGAGTTTAAATGTCGTCACAATAACAGGTGATAGTATGAGCAAGATGATGGTAACAATAATGCCAAGTAACCATCCGACGCGGCTACTATCTTGGTATAACTGTTGGAGGAAATTCTCGTTTGATTGCGCACTATAGCGAGCACTGAATCGCGCAACGACAGTCTGTAAAACAGTTGGGAATAGACCAATCAGTAATTGTAATGTGATAATGAATGTAAGCTGGCTATAGTCGGATGGCGAGAGCAAACGTCCCATCAATACATTGTGAACCAAGTTCAGTCCGTTGACCGCTGTACTTGCCAGTACAAACACGAAGCTCCCTTGTCTAAAAATATTCATTAGACGCTTGATCAGAGAAATGGGTTGGTCGCCAAGTTCTGCCTGTAGCCAATCTGCAGCAACTTGTAATGTTTCACGAGCATGAATCGCTGTATCAGACTGTTCACCGAAGGGCAAGTTTTCAGTTATGGAAAAAGGAAAGGTAAATCGCAAAGGTAAAATTGGTGCGGTCAGATTACCTGTCATCGCTAATGTTTCTTGTAAATCCGTGTTCGTAGCCCAGATTGCGCCAGATAAGAGACGGTTTGCTTCACTGGTCAGCGATGGATATGTATTCACAAATTGATTAACAGTCTCTACCCATCGTTTATCATCAATGAGATCGAGTCGTCTAAGTACATCACAGGATTGGTTAACGAGTGGATACGTATTGGCAGACGATGATTCAAGCCAGCCCGATTGTATGTCAAGACGAGCCGAATTTATCTCCAATATGTCTGTAATACTAATCCCATTAAGAAACAATAATGTCAGAATAGCCGTTTCATAATCATCTTGCTGAGCTTTACTCCAGAGTTCTCGCCAATACATATTTATAATCTGCAAATCTGCACTATTTGATTTTACTTCTATTATACGCTTAAATACATCATAGAATCATTTACGTCATTCTCTATTGGTTTTCAATCCAATATAATAAGCTCCCGTTCATTAAAATAAGTTGTTTCACGAGTTTTACGACCTAAAATATCAGACTTCAAACGCCATAGTCGAATGACACTTCGACGCACACTGCGTTGAACACTCAAGTTAGATTTGCTCGGTATCAGCAAGCTATCTTCTAACTGCATGCCAATTGATGTTGTTGTGAACTTGAGAGGCTGGGTTTTGTTCACTTCACGTAAGGTGACATCGGGTAACAGGTAAACAAATCCATCATTCTTATACTCTACTACAGTTCCACCATGCGGATACTCACGAGGATTTTGCATATCATCAATTGTGATACGTCATACCCACTCGTTCACTATGGATAATTGCTAGTAATGCTAGTGTAGAGGTCACTAACTATACAAACACAATAATTTAGTGCCAATTCTGGCATAACACAAAAATTTAGCCTTGATGTGACGCGTATCACCTTTGATAAAATCGAGGTTGGGTTCAGCTCAAATATGGTATTGTGGACATCAATGCTTGGTTGGACTATGTCAATGCAACCGGAGTGGGAAAAAAACAT
>CAYGTY010000103.1:0-22131 GCA_964352825.1 uncultured Anaerolineaceae bacterium | reverse complement strand
TATAAAGCGCTAGGAATTTACATTTTCTTGTTGAAAGTCACCATAAAATGCACAAATTATTATGGCAGTTTACATTTTTATATTATTAATCATATTACACAGATATATGTAGAGATTTGACAGTGTGCGAAAGTGACAATTTATTCATCAAGAGAATAATTTTAAGATATGGTTTTTATAGTGAGAACATTTATTGTGGTGATGAGTAGGCAAGCCTCTAAACAGACTCACCTACCATCATAAATTCTAGCGTAATTAACTTACAGCTTCGCGTTTGATGGCTTTGAGGCGTTTCATCACATCATTTGCACCGCGTCCAAAATAATCATAGAGTGTCTTGTATTCAGCAAATAATCTATCGTACATCGCTTGATTTTCTGGGATGGGTATCACGACTTCATCTTTGAGCTTACCCATTTTCTCAGCCGCAGATTGAATATCAGGATAAATACCAGCCGCAACTGCCGCGTGCATAGCAGATCCTAAAGCAGGAGCTTGTGCAGAACCTGCTAATTTAAAAGATCGTCCTGTAACATCTGCATAAATTTGACGCAGAAGCGCATTCTTCTCTGGTAAGCCACCTGCCGCGACCAATTCTTTTACTTCGATCCCCTGTGATTCGAAGGCTTCGATAATCTCGCGTGTACCAAAGGCAGTTGCTTCGATCAAGGCGCGATAAATATCAGGCGCACGAGTAGCTAATGTCATCCCAATCATCATACCCGTCAAATCAGTATCAACTAATGTACTCCGATTCCCATTCCACCAATCTAATGCAACCAAGCCATGTTCACCGACTTTTTGCTTAGCAGCTTCTTGTTCTAGGTAGTCATGGATATTCATACCAGCATCTTCAGCCGCTTGATAATATTCAGATGGAACGGCATTGTCAACAAACCATGCAAAAATATCACCTACAGCACTTTGCCCTGCTTCATAACCATATAACCCAGGGATAACGCCACCACGGACAACACCGCACATGCCATCAACCTCTTTAAGCTCGACACCTGACATAATGTGGCAAGTAGATGTTCCCATAATCATGACCATAACACCTGCTTCAGTGGCTTTAACCGCTGGTGCAGTCACATGAGCATCGACATTGGCAACGGCTACTGCAATCCCTGCATTTAAGCCCATCATTTCTGCCATCGCAGGGGTGAGGTCTCCAGCCTTTGCCCCCAACTCCGCAAACTCACGCCCGACTTTTTCATCAACCACATGTTCAAAGTCTGGATGGAGTGCTTTAAAGTATGCTGTACTCGGGAAATCCCCATCTTGTACCATCGCTTTATAGCCTGCTGTACACATGTTACGGGTCTCAACACCCGTTAATTGCCAGATAACCCAATCAGTAGCTTCTACAAAACGGTCAACCTGAGCATAAATATCAGGGCGTTCTTGCAAGATTTGTAACAATTTACTAAAGAACCACTCCGATGAGATTTTTCCTCCATAGCGTTGTAACCATGTTTCACCCATTTGACGCGCAGTCTCATTAATTTGGTCAGCTTGTGGTTGTGAAGAGTGATGTTTCCATAATTTAATATAAGCGTGGGGTTCATCTTTGAGTTCTTCTATAAAGCATAATGGCGTACCATCCGCTTTGGTTGGCATCGGGGTGCTAGCGGTAAAATCAATTGCAATCCCCTTCACATCATCGGCACTCACACCACTTTCTTTTAAGACAAGAGGGATCGTATTGGCAAAAACATCCAAATAATCTTGTGGGTGCTGTAATGCCCAATCGGGTAATAATTTTTTGCCTGATGGTAAGACATCATCCATAACAGCATGAGGATATGCAAATACAGCTTCTGCAACCTCAGAGCCATCACGGGTATCAACCAACACAGCGCGCCCTGACAATGTTCCAAAATCAACACCTATGGTATACATCAAATTTTTCCTAATGATATTTTTAAATAAAGGTATCTCTATTGTCTCTAATTTTATGATGGTTCGCAATTGATTAAAAAAACAACTTTAATTATACATATGTCTATTAAGTTATACTGACTTACTTTTGTTTATTGACGTAACTCAACTAGGATTTATCATAGATGTATAGCAACGAGCAAACGATAGATAAAGGCAATCACAGATGGTGCAACATAACTTTCCAGCAGGACCACCCGCAGTACCCAACAATCTACTTAAACAATACAGTTTCTATAAAGGATTCCTCGCAGATCCATTAGGCAAACTAACAAATTGGTTTGCAGAATATGGGGATGTTTTTCATTTTGCAGTTGGCGAAGGGCATCAGTACATGGTCGCGAACCCTGATATGATTCGTGAAATCCTCGTGCGCCAATCTAGCATCTTCATCAAAGGCGGAGATTATACCGATGAAAAACAAGGCATGGCACGTTTTATGGGACAGGGGCTTGTTACCAGTAATGGCGATTTCTGGAAGCGTCAACGGCGGTTAGTTGCACCAGCTTTCCATACCCAACGGATTTCAGCTTATGCCGATACGATGGTCAGTCATGGGTTAGAGATTATGGACTCGTGGTATGATGGCGAAACCCTCGATGTCGATGAGGAAATGATGGAACTTACTTTAATGATTGTCGGGCGTACTCTATTTGATGCCGACGCATCAACAACCGCAGAATCTGTCAAACAAGCGGTTGAAGTCGTCCAAAAAGCCAGTAATACAGCAACCCTCTTACCTCATTGGGTTCCGACACCTCTTCGTATCCGCTCAAAAATTGCCAATGACACACTCGATAAAATCGTCTATCAATTTATCAATGAACGTCGTGCATCAGGTGATGATAATGGGGATTTATTATCAATGCTTCTCCTGTCAGAAGATACTGATGGTGAGCGTATGACAGATAAACAGGTTCGTGATGAAGCCGTAACACTATTTTTAGCTGGGCACGAAACAACAGCCAATACTCTCAATTGGACATGGTGGTTATTGGCACAATATCCAGAAGTCGAAGCAAAATTTCATCATGAACTAGATACAGTTCTAAAAGGTCAAGCACCAACACTCGAAGATTTACGTCGTCTACCATATACAGCGATGGTGATTAAAGAGTCGATGCGCTTGATGCCTCCTGTATGGTCAATCGGACGCACAGCAAATGAAGATACAGAAGTCATGGGATATAGTTTCCCCAAAGGCACAGGCGTAAACATCGTGATGTATAGCGTACATCGTCATCCTGACATCTGGGATAAGCCAAATGAGTTTATTCCTGAACGTTGGGCAGAAGATGGAATTGATGATCTTCCCAAATATGCTTATATGCCATTTGGTGGCGGACCACGCATCTGTATTGGCAACAGCTTTGCATCAATGGAAGCAAATTTATTACTGGCAACCATCGCTCAACGCTATCAATTCCGATTAGTTGAAGGTGCAAATATCGTACCACAACCCTTCATCACCATGTTCCCGAAATATGGTTTACCGATGCGTGCCGAAAAACGCGAGATTAGACATATCGCAGAGACAGCTTTAGAACTTGAAATGGCATAACAGAAAATATATTAGGGCGGAGACTGTTCGCCCTACTTTGACATTTATGATGGATATTGAAACACGGTGAGCATCTTATCCTGCAAGACAGAATATTCCTCATCAATTTTTACAGCACCCATTTTTCGATAAAACCCATCGGCATTGGGGTCTGATGTAAAAATAAACTGAGGGACAATCTGGGCGATATGATGAAATAGCTTTTTGCCAACACCTTTTCCAATATAATCTGGCAAAATCCACAGATGGTCTAAGATGTGTTGGTCAGATTCATTGATAATTGCACCAAAACCAGCAATCTGTTCACCATCCAGAGCAACCCATGCGCTATTCTCTTCAATATAAGATTCCCTAATCGTCAAAAATTCATCACGCCATCCATCGAGTTGCGCTTGAGTATATCCCCAATGGGCTTTGGCTGTTTGGCAAATTATGCTTAAGGTATCAGCTTGTTGCGGTAAGGCTTCCTGAATTGTTATCTTCATTAGAGCTTACTCATCAAACAAATCATCAGTTTGAATAATGGTCGCAAACTCACGATGTAAATTGACGAGTGCAAATTGATGAACATCTTCGGCTGAATAATGCTGTCCATCGAAGCTCACACTCTCATGGGCGGCGGTTGCATCAGCGACGACGTAAGCATCAAATCCCAAATCATCAGCCATGCGTACAGTTGTAGATACACAATGGTCAGTTGTTAAGCCCATAATCACCAATGTTTGGATTTCCGCAGACCGTAGCCGTTCTTCCAAATTCGTGCCGACAAAAGCATTATTCACCTTTTTCTGAATCACAGGTTCATCCCCTTGTGGGGCAACAACTTGCTTAATAGCATTTCCGACCTTTTCAGGGCGTAATGGAGAATTGGGTTCTGTAGACATATGCTGAATATGAAAAATTGGGCGGTTTTGTGTACGCCATTCCGCTAAGATGCGCGCCATATTATCTTCGGCAGAGGGATTATTGCGCTTACCTAATATCGGGTCATCTAAACCATCTTGTACATCTATGATAATCAAAGCAGTGTTATCAGTAAGCAAGGTCATAATTGAATATCCTTATCTATATTGTATTCAAGATGCTCAACAAATCTCACTATATTTTGCCCTGTCCTATCCATTCGTGCAATTTTTGCATTCCCTTTACAATGAATGGATAAATAACAACGGTGAGGAAATCAGATGAAAATTTATCGGTATCTAATATCTATCAGCATTCTATGCCTCAGTGTATGGGGAAGCATCGCACAACCTTCTGTCCTTGATGCAACCTATAGCACAGCAGACAATTTAATCGCATTTGACCATCCATCAGATTGGGTCTTTTATGATTCAGATAAGGCAGGACAAGCCTATACCGATGCTGACGAAAGCGGTGTCACAATCGAAATTGAGATGTTAACGGGTCTCAGTTTTGAAGAAGTTTTAGCATCTGCCACAGAATTAGGAGAACCTCTAGAAACAACAGGGATTCTAATGGATGATCGCGGTGTTGTATTAATCGAGATGGCAGTCTTTCGAGGTATACGAGATTATCGCTATATTATCCTAACAGAAGATGGTGATTATGCGACACTCTGGTATTTGGATAAAGATGGGATTTATGCTGACCTGAAACCTGTTTTAGAAGCAATGGTACTGACCATTCGCGATGGTTCAGAAGCATCGACAAACAATAACACAAATAATGAGTTAGTCTTTGACACAAATATAGCCCCTTTTTCAAAGTCATTCACAGTAACCATCCCTGGTAGTTTATTAGAATTTTCGGCAACTGAGCGAACACCGAATAACCTCACAATGACCAACAATTGGGACATTTTCCAAGATGATGGTGGTATTTCATTAAATACTGGTGATGTCTTATTTGTGATTGATTATTTTGAATCAGCAGAGGAATTTGATTTACCGGCAGATGCAAGCATTTTGGATGTCACCAATGTGATGATCAGTCGCTCTAGACGTGATGAAAGCCCACCCGTAGAAATCAATGCGGGCGATTATGAAGGCTATCTCTATGTCAGTGAACAATCGGGGCTTATCTTTACAAGTGGGATGTTTGATGTTGGTGAGGGTGCAGTTGCTGGTTTCACTTTGCTAACGACTTCAGAAGAAGAAGCTGATATTTTACTCGGCATTGCACTAGAGGTGATGGCAAGTCTGGATAAAGGACTTGTGTTTGACCATCTGGGCGCAATTGACCTTGAGTTGCCAGAGACTTATATTCGGGAGAGCGACGGCTTTACCATGAACTACCCTGAAGGTTGGCTAGTTGAAGAATCGATAGTAGGCGAAACAGAATTTGTAACTGTAACTATGGGTCATACCTTTAGTTTAGCCGCCCCCCCAATTGCAGGCGAACCTGCAGCTCTATTAGCTTATGACACAATGGCAGAGTTGACAGGACTACCCTCAACCATGTTAAATCCAGAAACCAATGCCATGCGCGTGATTCAAAGCATCATTGGTGCGCCCCCAGATTCAATTATACAATTTGAGATAAAAGGATTAAGAGCCGCACAAGTTGTCAGCAATCAACCTAATTTTGATAACTGGTTTATCGCAATTATGTTAGATGACCAACACTTCATCGCAGCCAATATATTCACAGCAGTCGGGGAAGATGTGAATTTCTATGGCACAATCGGTGAAATGATGTTGGGTGCGCGGTGGGGAGATTTACCACCTGCCGAAACTGATGCAGAAACAGTACAACCCGATGATACAGGCGATGAAAATTCATCCATTCAATTAACAGAAACCTTTGTATCCGAAAGTAACGGTCTACAGTATAACTATCCAAGTGATTGGATTGCATATGACATATCAGAGGAACTGTCTGCATTGATTAATACGGAATCTGCATTTGACGCACTGACACAACAACTCCCACCGGAATCAGGGCAAGTGCTTATCACAATCTTCACGCATACGACCATGAATGAATTAGGCGGTGGTGGAGATGAGATGCGAGTAACAATCCTCAACGCAACAGCCTTTACCGATGGTGTTGAAGAATTACAAGAAACAGAAATCAATGGTCAGGTATTTTATATCGGCGAAGGCTCATCCGACACATCCGACAAAATCGTCGTGTTAGCTCAAGCAGGTGATAATTATGAACTCCTCACCATGCTAACAGCAAAAGGCGAAATGGACGATTTTCGCGATACGTTGCTAGCGATTGCAATGTCGATGACGGTTGAATAGCTATTTGTTTTGCACTTAATGGTTCGTCTCATTTGATTGCTTTAAAACTTCTTGACCCATTGTTTTATCTTCCAGGCGATGGGTTAAGAGTTTATAGAAGAAACCTAAAACACTCTTATTGACTTTTGCCTTCCGCTTGCGATGTTTAGGCAAGTGAGATTGAATTTGTATGGGATGTTGTTCTTGTGTTTTATGAAGATGAGAAGCTGTAAAAATCTGTTGTTGACTTTTTAAATCCACTATAACCTACTATTCTCAATCCTATCTCCGATATATTTGCAGTATATCTGAAGTTATCCCTTCGATAATCATGAAGGGTCTGAACAATTTCTTCAGTTATACTGAAGTTATTATGGAGATAGGATGGGATATATGAATTTACAAAGCCTACGGGTGTTTATGGTGGCGGCTTATGCCAAAAGTTTATCAGCAGCAGCAGATGAACTCTTATATGCGCCATCAACTGTGACGATGCACATTCGCCAACTTGAAGCAGAATGGGGCGTGAAGTTATTTGAGAAAGATGGGCGGTCTGTCAAATTAACATCTGAGGGGCGTGCCTTATTAGCAAAGGTCAAGAGTATTCTAGAACAGGTTGATTTGCTCCAACATAATGTCAAAGAAATAGACCGTGGTCGGGCTGGACATTTGAACTTTGCGGCGATTGAACCTGTTGGAAGTTGGCGCATTGCTCCATTATTAGCCGAGTTTGCTCGTGAGCGTCCCCTCCTCCAAATCAATATGGAATCAGGCAGTAAGTACGCCATTTCTGAGCGCATAAGTGAGGGTCACATTGACTTTGGTATCATGCAAGACCCCAGCCCAAAAGGAGGACTCCCATTTGAGCCTCTCTATTATGAAAAAATGCGATTACTGATACGAGACGACCATCCCCTTGCCCAAGAAGATGTAATCAGTGTCAAGCAATTAGCAAATGAACGACTCATCTTTACAGAAACGATTATCTCGTATCGCACTGTTATACAACATGGCTTGACCTACTATCGTGGGAATAACCCATATGCGGGTATCGAAATCAATAGTATTTATGGCGCAATCACCTTTGTACAAAGAGGCATTGGCATTGCAATCATGCCAGAAATTTGTTTGATTCCACCACCAAAAAATACCGTTGTGCGTCCCATTGCGGAGTCTAATTTTGAGATGACAATTGGTATCGTCTATCATAATATTGATACACCCCAGCCTACGTTTCGGCAAGACTTTATCGAGATGTTACGCCAAAATTTACGTGTCATTGAGCCAATGCTGTGAGGATGCCATATTTCAAGAGAAATGCTTGGGGCAGAGTTGCTCCACCCCATTATAAATTAAGTCAAAAGATGACTAGCAATCACCCTTCTTAAGTTCGTAAACAATGGTAAGCGTATTGTCCGATTCATTCGTTTCGGGTACGACATTGGTCGAGTCAATACGAATATTGACGCTATGGTCTTCTTTTGTAAAGGCAGATACTGTAATCGGGATAATCCCCTTAAACGTTGAGCCTGCTTCTAGTGCTGGGAATGCCCCAATGGTGGATTCAACAACTGTGCCATCAACTGTACGAACATCCGTAATCGAGATTGTACCGCCAACACTGGATGCGCCTGACCCTACATTTTCTACCGTGACAGACAAGGTATAGGTTTCGTCACAGACTGGCGGATTTGGATCGATGGATACTTTTTGAATCACAAGATTCGCTTCGGTGACAGGAGTCGCTGTTGGGACGGGTGTATTGGTAGGGATTGGAGTCGGTGGTGGTGGTGGGTTAATGCGTGGCAAGTTACCCAAGTCACCCTCGGAACGAACAACGCTCGGTGCGACAAATCCACGTCGTCCACTCTGCAACTGAATATAATACCAGCCTGTGTTGAAGCTACTGACACCAATAATGGTTGCGCTTTCACCATTAAACAAGAAGCCGATACGATCATATTCAGTTGAATCCCCAGCACGGACATTCGCATCTAGGAGAGCCGTTACTTGTGGGCTACCGCTATTAAGTGCTGTCGGTGTTGCGGCAAGGGTTGGGCGACCATTTGGTGCGACTTGTGTTGGAATTACTGTCGCGGCAGGCTGAAGAATTGTTTCTTCTAGGAAAGGTGGAATATTATTTTCGACACGAATCGGGCTGACCCGTACATACTCAGGAACACCGCTATTGGTATTGATGGTTAAGCGAATTTCATATAAGCCATCAGGTGCGGTGAAGGTATTCCACGTTCCCAGCACATCATCCACTACAGGTTGCAACTGTGGCAATGTCGCAGGAAACCACGGACGTTGTTCTGAGGGTAGTGCATTGAGTTCGTCGGTGACAAGCGGGCGAAACTCAATAAAGAAGTTCCGCATCGTAGGTAATGTGACTGTACCACGTATATCAAATGTATCACGCACCACATAAACAGGTGATGGGAATGTAATATTGGCAGCAGGGTTAATCAAACTGGTCTCATTCGGTTCAATGAGTGTGTTACCCGTTTGTGAAAATACCAACGGCACTGCCATTAAAATGATGAATAAGATAATACTAAAATTATAGCGTTTCATAAATCAACCTCCTTGTACAATGTACAATTGCTTTATATGAAGTGTAATATATTTATTATGATACGTTAGAATGACTTTGTCTGCCGTACTATCATCCTACGTTTTACCTATATGATGATAGAGACTTATCACATTCTTCATCCTCGTCTCATGTATTAATGATATGATTCGATCATATTGTGATAAATAGAACAAACGAGATACACATGGGAAACACTGTAATTGTCCAAATTAAAGACCTTGTCAAAAATTATACAGAAGGTGGGCGCAACCGCACGATTTTAGATAAGGTCAATGCAGACATCTATGAAGGTGAGTTTTTTGTGATGTTGGGCAAAAGTGGAAGCGGTAAGAGTACCCTATTAAATATGCTGAGTGGGATTGATACAGCCGATAGTGGTCAAATCTTCATTGATGGGACGGACATCACCGCCTTAGGTGACACTAAACAGACGCTATTCCGACGGGATAATATTGGGATTGTTTTTCAATTTTTCAATTTAATTCCAACATTGACAGTTATCGAGAATATTACCCTTCCCCATGAGCTACGCGGTAAAAGCAGGAAAGAAAGTGAAGTCTCGGCGCGTCAATTATTAGAACGGATTGGATTAGCGAGTCGTGCTGATGCCTTCCCTGATAAACTCAGTGGTGGTGAACAACAACGTATCGCCATCGCACGGGCATTAGTTCACGAGCCAAAAATTGTTCTCGCTGATGAGCCAACAGGCAACCTTGATGAAGACACGGGTGAGAGTGTTTTGAAGATGTTACTGGAGTTAACACGGGGTGCAGGCAAGACCTTGATTATGGCAACTCATAATCCTGAGATCGTTCCATATGCCGATCGAGTCTGTCGGATTCAGGATGGACAATTGCACATTACAAATAACAAAACCGACAATTTGGATACTGGAACTACCAACGAATCGATCCACCTTGTAAAATCTATATAAATGATTCTATACAATTTTGGCACATTTTCTAAATTCTGTTATAGATATAATGTGCGATAATGAAAAGTAATAGTAAAATAAGAGTAGCGAGTTGACTTTTATCATATCGCTGTTAGCAAAATGTGACATACACGTCACGGACGAGGCAACAAAACATACTCATTCGAGAGGTCAACCACAACATAGCTAATAGTCTCTACTAAAAGCCAAATTGCCTTACTTAATATTTTTTCTAAGTTTTATTACGTTGTGTACTTATTGCACAAGCTAAAGCAAAGCAGGCGAAAGGCAAACCGCCAATGGCTGAACCTGAGATTCAAAATCAAGTCAAGGCAATCCTCTCTGAACTACGTGATGTGAGTAAGGACAAACGCCGTACAGCAGTCATGAAATTAGGCATGATTGGTGGCGACGAGGCATTACGCGCATTAATCCGCACTGTAGAAAACACCCAAGAAGACCTCATTGTTCGGGGACGAGCGGCACTTATGTTAGGTAAGCTAAAGGATATACGCGCTGTACCGACATTAATCCGTGCATTAGATGCCCCCGGTTTTCAAACACCTATCAACGCCGCCCAAGCACTTGGGAGAATTGGAGATTCGCGAGCAATTGACCCACTTTTATTGCTTGTGGATAATAGTCGAGATAAGACACGCGCAGTTGCGTTAAAATCACTCGATCAACTGGGTTATGTCTTCCATACTGAAGAGGATGTAGAACCAGAACCTGAACTCTAAGATTATCAGATTACTAGCAATTATCATCAAAAGCGAACATCGGTTGTTCGCTTTTTGCTTTTATATACTTTAGGAGATTTGAGAAAAGTGGAAATTATTGCCCTGATACAATCTGGATGGGAAGCCGTCCAATAATTAACTCAGCACCGCGTGGCAGAATCTCAGGTTGATTAGGCTCTAGCCGTTTGTTAGCAATAAATGTTCCATTGGTACTGCCCAAGTCTGTGATGACAATTTGTTTATCTTGCAATTCAATCTGACAATGTATGCGTGATATACCCTTATTTATAGCATCATACCCTGTCAAATCAATTTGATCATTGGTTTTACTATAGCGGTCAAAACGCCCTAAGGTGATAATGGGGGTTTCGGCAAAATCAACTCGCTCGACCATACCCAAAATGAAAAGTGCCATACGCTTAGTTGTAGAGATACTGGCGTCCTGTATTGATTCAGGTCTTTGAATAGGTATCCGCTTCAACTGATCTGAGATAATTACAGTTTTGTTTCTGTCATACAAACGATGTGTCATTGGGTTATTATTTTGGTTGGAGTTTGTCATTGGGTTATTGGTTACCTTCACACACTGTTGTCACCTTTTGTAATATAAGCATATCATCAAATTGTTACAAACTAGATTTTATCCGACCTTTTTTATCACTTTCTTATGTCTGAAAACCCTAAAGCATCTACAAGTAGGGCTATCATATGGCTGATAATGCTAACATAACTAGCAAATACTGATATTTCAGAGGTGATTAAAACGACGCGAATGAGATAATTTACGAATTCATCGAAGCCTCAAGGTGCATTCTGTTTAGCTTTGGTGTACAATTTGCGTGATGCACCTTACTTTAAGGTCACGTTTATAGAAAACACGTTATAATAAAAATATGATTGAATGACTAACCAAGCAAGGAGAGTGTCCCTTGGCAAAATCTCGTACCGAACAATTGATGGACAGACTGCGCGATTTGCAATCGAGTAGTGGTGATGTAGAAGCAGCAGCTATTGTGAGTGTAGATGGATTAAGCATGGCATCTATCTTACCTGGTGGTATTGAAGAAGATCGTGTGAGTGCAATGTCTGCGGCAATGTTATCTTTGGGTGAACGCATCGCAGGTGAGCTAAATCGTGGTGAGCTAGCGCAGGTTAATGTACGTGGGGATAATGGCTATGTTATCTTAACGGCTGTTGGTGAAGAAGCTGTTTTGACTGTTATTGCACGTAAAGATGCGAAATTAGGTCTGATTCTCTTAGATGTAACGCGTGCTGTTGAAGATTTAGTTGCCATCGTATAGGTTATGGATGGGTATTGAATTATCATTGGGTTATAGGGAATTTGCCGTATATAATGCTCACAATACAATAATCCATCCTTTTTAACTTAGAAAGAAGATATGAGTCGTGCCTGAATCGAGTGGCTTTTATTATCCCAATCGTATTGCGCGCGCGTTTTTCATGGCGATGGATGAAGTCATGGGAACAGAAAGTACACATAGTGTATTGCAAGCGGCAGACTTGGACGACTATATTAATAACTATCCACCAGACAACATGGACAAACAGTTTGATTTTGCCAATCTGGCGGCAATCAATATGGGGTTAGAGTCTCTATATGGGTTACGAGGTGGTTTAGGCATGGCGATGAGTATCGGACGGGTAGCATTTTCGGGTGGATTACAGACATTCGGAGCAATGCGTGGTGTCCGCCATCCAGCCTTTCAAGCTTTACCCATACAAAAACAACTCGACTTGGGTCTACATGGTTTGGCTTCTATTTTTACAAATTTTTCAGACCAAGAAACCGAGATTGAAGCACAAGAGGGTGAATATCTTATCCATGTTCATAACAGCCCATTTGCATGGGGGATGCAACATGACCGCCCTGTTTGCCATACCTTAACAGGCTTACTGCAAGAATCGATGAATTATACAACCAATGGTAAACCGACCTTTGTGCGAGAAGTTGAATGTAGCGCGATGGGTGCAGATCATTGTATCTTTCGGGTTAAGGTTCTAGGCATGTCTGACCAATAGATATATTCCAGTATTGTAACATCAGAAGGGCATCCGCTGGCTCTGCAATCAACTATAATACACTTATGAGTCACTATTTATTTTTAACATTTTGCTTTACTCAAGACTGGCACCATCCAATCATTAAGGGGACTATCTTATGGAACAACCTGTTATTCTGCTGGTCGAAGATGACCTTGACCTCTCGGAAATGGTGAGTTCATATTTTCGTGTACAAAGTTATGATGTTGTGACAGCCGCTTGGGCAGAAGAAGCCCTCAAAATTGCAAACGAAACTCCGCTTGACCTGATTATTCTAGATGTTCGCTTACCTGATATGAATGGTTTTGATTTATGTCGAGAATTACGGAATAATGTTCGCAAAACCGAAAACACACCGATTATCTTTTTGACAGAGAAGCGTGACCGTGTTGATAAATTACAAGGTTTAGAACTCGGTGTCGTGGATTATATTACCAAGCCTTTTGATATTCAGGAATTACGCTTGCGAGTCCGTAACATCATCAATCGCGCCAATAGCCCAGCAACCATCAATCCTGTAACAGACCTTCCCGAAGGTGAATTAGTTGAAGAAAAGCTGGAAGGACTCTTAAGTGATACAAGTGATTGGGCTGTTTTGCAGTTATCTATTAGCCAATTAAGCCAATTCCGTGAGCATTATGGATTTGTCGCAGCGGATGATGTTTTGCGTGCGGTGACACTCATGATGAAAAATGCGCTCAAAGAACATGGCGACGAAAATGATTTTCTGGGACATATTGGACATGAAGATTTTGTTATTATCACGCATAAATCCAATGCAAAATCTATATTAGACCGTATAGAGCGACGGATTCACCAATCACGCGAATATTTCTACCCAATTAAAGACCGTAATAAAGCACAAAAAGCGATGCTAGAAAATCAACTGGCGTTGAGTAGTGCCATCGTCCAGCATGATGTAGACTATCAAGATGTTTCAGCCATCAAAAAGGCTTTAGAAGACGCATTACAAGTCGAATAAGCTAACAATTAAGCCTTTATGCGTTTCTGATAGATGGTAAGGGTTTGTTTAACCATTTGCTCGACACTAAATACATGTTGAAGACGGTCTTCACCGAGTAAACCCATATATTTTCTTAGGGGTCTATCCGTCAATAAGATTTCTATAGCATGAGTCAGTTCATCAACAGCGCGTGGTGGAATGAGTAAGCCCGTTTCATTATGTTGTACAACTTCAGGAATAGCACTCACATCACTTGCGATAATGGGAATACGTCGGGACATCGCTTCGAGCAAGACCAGTCCGAAGCCTTCCCATAAACTCGGCATGAGAAAAATATCAAAGCCCCCCATCAATGCTTGTGCATCAGACCGCCACCCTAACCAATGAACATGCTCTGAAATGCCTAAACCTTGCGATTGCCTTTTCAATTCATCACCAAGTTCCCCATCACCCACAATCACAAAGTGAACATCAGGGAATTGCTCTTGAATATTGACATAGGCTTGTAAGGCATAAGGAATCCCTTTTTGTTCGACAAGGCGACAGACCATACCCAATATCACAGTCGATTCAGGTAAGGCTAATTCTTCACGTAAGGCTTGATAGGCTTGTTTCAGTTCTTCATCAGGTATCCAGCGATACTCCAAACCATAGCGCACGACATCAATTTTTTTTGCTGATGCCCCTTCAATCCCTAGCGTAAAGTCTTTAATTGCGCCCGAAATCGCAATCCCACCATCGGTTAACCACCATAAGACACGGCTGACTTTGCTTAATACAGGATGATAGCGAAAGGCATCATCATTATGACGGCTGGCAATCACGGTTTTAACGCCAGCTAATTTTGCCCCTATCCATCCGAAGAAATCGGCATGGATTAAATGAGTATGTACAATATCAGCTTGAATATAACGAAGGGTTTGACGAATTTGCCACAGGATACGAATATCATAATCACGATGAATCACAAGACGATGAATTGGAATATTGCGTTGTTGCGCTTCGGACAGCATATCATCCATCGGTGTTTCAGGTTCAGTCAAAATAATGAGATGTGCATCAACACCTGCATCTCGTAAGCCTTTTAATAAAACAAGAAGGTGGCGTTCTGCTCCACTGATGCGTGTAACTTTAATAATATGGGCAACGCGCATGACGATGTTTCTCCCGTGATTTGGTCAAGCACTAGTATAGTCTGGAAAGATTTTAGATTTATAGGGTTGAATGTTCAAATGCGGGCGATGACATGGCAACGCCCTTACGATATTCGCATTATTTTTCAAAAGTAGCATGTTGAGAGATTGAGATTATGGAACAACCTCATTAGATAGTGGACCGACTAACCCGTTCGCATTTTTAGCCGCTATTGAAATCCCACCATAGCGCGAGAACTTGTCCCATTCGACACTGGTATCTGCAACCTCGAATTGTTGTTCATAAATCAATGAACCAGGGCGACGTAAAGCGACAACATAACTGGTTGCATCCGAGACAGGTTCCCAGACTAGTTCTTGTATCCCGTTGCCTTTATCGCGTAGAGTGATGTTACGTGGTGGGCGTGGTCCATCAGCAAGCGCTGTCGTAATCGCGAGGAGAGCTTGGGTTGCTTGTCGTAGATAGCCTGCTTCGACAAACTCGATGGTATCCGTCGGGTCTGCATTGGCTTTTTCTTCATTTGCATTGATTAAACGAATCGCTGGATAGCCTATTTCACTAAATGAGAAGTGATCGCCGTAACGATTTTCACGGTCAATAGCATCTTGCACCGTGAGGTCAAGTTCAAGGTTATAATTAAATCCTATAAAGTTAACCATCCGTGCCATACGACGAGAGGCTGATGTTTCATTCGGACCTGCTGAGAAGATACGTAATTCGCGGTCATTGATGCCACTACCACGATCATTGATGTTACCAATCGTATCCACATTCATCATCCCAATCACATCAATACTGTTGTCACGTATCCAACTGGCAAAAGCGCGACTTCCTTGCCGTCCAACTTCTTCGGCAGAAAATAAGACAAACATGATGGTTGATTTATATTGTTTCTGGCTCATAATCCGAGCAAGTTCAAGAACAGCCGCAACACCCGTACCATTATCATTTGCTCCCGGAGCATACGCAGTTCCCGATTCAAAGGGTTGACCAATACTGTCATAATGTGCGCCAATAATGACTGTACCTGCACCTGCTTCTGTACCTTGTATGACAGCGACAATATTCTTCTGCTTAGTGGTTTGCTCATCAAAGGTTACTTCAAATTCCATATCAAAGGTATAGAGGTTGCCATTCGATGATTGCAAGTAGGCTTCAAACTGGTCAGAGATATAGGACCGTGCTGCACCAATTCCTTGTGTGGATGATAGTTGTGTTGAATTGACATGACGGGTGTTGAAATTTTGCAAAGTGTTAATATGAAACATCAAACGGTCAGATTCAACTTGGTCAACCAAGCGAAAAATCTCAAGCCCTGCTGCGGGAACAGGTGTACTACCAACCCCTGGAACACCAGTCGGTCCAGCGGAAGCATATCCTAGTGTTGCGATGGCGGTGCTTGTCGGCAAGGGAGCAAGTGTGGGAGGTCCACTATTACTTGTCCCTAAGTTACACGCTAGCAAAACCAGCATAAACCCGATGAGGATTGCAATTGTTTTATGGTGAGTCGTTTTATTATCCATAGGGTGATTTTAGCATATTTTATTTGTGTATAGGGTGGCGTAGACAAAACGCTTAGGAAGCGTATGATAGCGGTTGAGATGATATGCGAATAGGGGGATTTGATAAAACCAAGCGTAAAAAGTCTGTAATTTTTTATCCCAAACAATCAAAATCGTATTACACTGATAACCGAATAGGATTTATTAAGGAGAAGTTTCGTTGCGTTATATTGTCTTACTACTGATTTTAATACTCACAACAACAATATGGGCACAAGATACAGAACGGGATGTTTCCCCAATTCCTTTGCTACGGTCAGAGGCTTCTGAGGGTGTGGATTATTTACCAATTGTCCATGATGAGGATTTATCGCTTGTCGCTGATTATATCGCTGAAGAAATATTAGCATATGAAGATTTTACAAGTGAAGATGTCGAACAGATACTCACAGATTCAGGCTATCGCTTGACTGATTATGGATTGGCGTGGGGTACGACATTTGACGATTTTGATACAGTGGTTGCCACTATCACCAACCGCTATAGCGACATGATTTTGAACGAAACCACCACTCACTTTGCATTAGGCTTTGCCAGTGAACCCGATATTAACGCTTATGTCTTCCTCGCAGTCACCTTTAATACCTGTGAACCTTTGAATGACGAAGATTTCCTCGCCCAACAAATTGAACAAGAAGAGACCTTCCTCGACATATTAAATACTGCCCGTGCAGAAGAAGGTTTAGCTTTATTGAGCTTAGATATAGATATGCTCTATCAAGCGGCACAATGGTATTCTAATGATATGTTGAAATTTGGCTATCCAACCAAACGTGCTGGTGGAATTCCGCATATCGGAACAGACGGATCACAAGCCGATGAACGGGTAGAGCGTGAAGGTTACTCAGCATTAATTGTTCGCGAAAATATCCTCTCTCGCTGGACCTTATCGGCAGAGGGTGCATTTGACCAATGGTGGAACTCACCATCGCATAAAGAAAATATGATGGCAGAAGATGTTAGCGTGATGGCATTGGCTATTGCATGTAATGTAGACACAGGTGAATATTATTACACCCAAGTTTTGGCAGAACCCTTTTTTGCTGTCGCCAGTGATACCTTGATAACCTCATTACAAGCACAAATCAATAATGAACGGGCAACATTTGGGCAACTCCCCTTAGATACAGATCCTGCTCTGATGACATATGCGGATGAACTCGCAGGTTATATCTATGAAAACAACCGTTTCCCGACGCGCTTGTGGGAAGAACTCGAAAGCCGTTATACTTATCGAACTGCCTATGCAACCTCCGCAGGGACAACAGGCGATACGATAGAAACACTGAGATACTTAATGGATGCCTACGCCGATGACCTACTCAGCGGTGACTATAGCGAAATTGGAATTGGGATATACTATGATACCGATACGAATTTCTATTGGCATGTTTTGATATTAGCCGACCCTGCTTAATATTTTGGCAAATAATAGCTTCATACCCTAAAAACGATTACAAACTCTGTAGTGGCGAGATATATCTCGCCATTACGAACTACTAAAAACTCTAATTACCGCCATGTGTTATCTTCAGAGACAAACAATTTGCCATTATTCGGCAAATTATATTCAACTTCATTCTCATCCAGTGCTTGAATCTTGAGGGTATAACCCGTTTCAGTCTCGGTTGCCCAGCCGAGCTTTTCACGTACATCATCCAGATAAGCCCAGACACGCCCAAAACCATTTGTAGGCAAAATCTTTTCGCTAGGCACATCAATATCCTTAGGCGCATCAGCAAGATAAGCATAGTAAGTTAAGGGGTAATTTTTGAGTGTGCCATCATGATTAAATACGGTAATCATGCCTGTGTCGGCTCGCCATATCATCAAGCCATTATCATATTCTTGAGCGACCGCCCATGTGGTGACAGGATCAGGTAGTTTATCATCGACAAGTTTGACGACTTTTGTATCGTCTACTAAGCGAGCTGTCACGAGATGTCCATTATAGAGTGTGTCATAGCGCACCCCATAGATAACCACAGTAATACCATGCAATGTTGTCAAAGGGACATCAAGGGTTGTACTGCCTGAAGTCGGTAAGCGCGTTTGCAGATTATACATAATATCATTACGAGGATAAACATCATAAAATTCGACAATCACTGAATCCACATTGTCAACATCCCACGACACAGTGATGGTTTCGCCTAATTGGGCTTCTGTTGGGGTCACCTCAAAGCGACGAATTACAGGGTCACCTTGTGTTGAGATATTATCAGGGAAGTTATCCACTTGTTGCCACGTATCATTCGGCAGAATCCGAATCACTTGGGCATAATGATTGAGCAGATAAAGTGTGCCATCGTCAGTGAGCATTATCGGAGTATCCCGCCCAACTTCAGGGTAATATGCCCAACCTAATTTTGCGCGTGCTGTATCATAGTTCGCCCAAACTTTACCAAAGCCCATCATAGGTGGGATTTTGCCGAAAGGCGCAACACGGAATGGATTAGGTGGGAGTGCGCCATAATTAGATACGGGATAACGTTGAACCTGCCCATCGTTTGCCAATAACAAGATCGTACCTGTATCTGACCGCCAAATCATATCACCACGGTCATACCGTTGGGATGTCACAAATACCGAATCATAGCGATAAGCGGCTTGAGTAGGTATCACCATCACAAATAACAGGCTGCTGAGCAAAATAATCAATGCGTGTTTCATAGGTTATCTCCCTTTATGAACAGTTGCTGTTATCTATACAGACACCAACCATCCATCAGAGAGTTCCCAATTCATGAAATTTATTTTGTGTAAGGAAAGTAAAAGTGAAAATAACATATTCGCACACATAATCAATATAAGCGATATAAGCTCAGATATTGGGCATATGGATTAACAGAAGTTTTTATACACTACGCAGATATAACCCTTCAATCTGAAAGGTTATGTCTACATAATGATTAATTTATCTTGTTGTCAGGATATTTAAGCAAGGATTTGTTCGATGGCGCGAATAAAGAGAGTTGTCTCTAAGGGTTTTGCAAAGTAAGCATCAAAGCCAGCATCCAAAACACGGACTTTCAATTCGGGTGTATGAAATGCTGTGACCGAAATCAGAGGTAAATGACTGACATTAGGTATTTGACGGATATGTCCCATCAATTCCATACCATCCATATTGGGTAATGCCATATCAATAATCGCCGCATCAAATCTATTCCCATCTTCTTTTAACCACCCCAAGGCAGTTTCTGCATCGCCTACGACGACCGCTTCAATTCCAGCAGAATCTAATACTAGCGAGACCATATCTGCGCCATCGGGGTCATCTTCTACAACTAAAATTCTTTGGGTTGCCATTATTTAGTCTCCTTAATCATATCACGTAGGCTCGGTTCATCAGCGACGAGTAATACTAATTGTCCGAGAAATTTATCTGGGTCAAGTGGTTTGGTGATGTAATTTGCGAACCCTGCTCTGATTGCTCGTTCACGATCACCAGACATCGCATGAGCCGTTAATGCAATAACAGGGATGTCCATTGTGCTGCGATCCTTATTTAACTCACGCATCATGCCCCATCCATCTAAATTCGGCATCGACAAGTCGGAGATTACCAGATGGGGGTTATTATCGCGAATAACTGACAAACCTTGCCGACCATCATTAGCTGTTAGCACTTCAGCACCTGCCATTTCTAGCATCATTGAAGCCACAATTTGGCTATCCGGTTCATCATCGACAACGACAATCCGCCACCCCTCGAACACTTTTGGAATATTCTTCGACATAATTTAAGACTCCACACTGCTAATATTATCTTCTTCGGGAAGGCTGAGTGGCAATGTAATCGTAAACGTACTACCTTCACCGAGTTGGCTTGTTAATTGGACAGTACCATCCATCAAGCGACATAATTTCTGTACAATTGACAATCCAAGCCCTGCTCCACCATATTTCCGTATAGATGTGCCATCCACTTGACGGAACTCATCAAATATCAGATGTTGCCAGGTGTCAGGAATTCCAATACCTGTATCACGAATCATGAATGACCAATTCTCGTCATCGACTCGCTTAACAATCAAACGAATTTCACCTTGTTCCGTAAATTTCAGCGCATTATTCAACAGGTTATGGGCAATTTGCGATAGGCGTTCTTCATCACCAATAATTGTATCTGGCAGTTCGGGGTCAATCTCTAACATGAAGCCCAAGCCTTTGGATGTCACCTGCTCATTAAAATCTTCATGCCATCCTGTAATCATTTCACTCGCCTGAATCGGTCTATGAACAAGTTCTGCACGGCTGGCATTGATTCTTGATAGGTCTAAGATGTCATTGATAAGCCCCAAAAGCCGTTGAGAATTTGTTTTGATACGATTAAACATGTGCTCGACTTCGGGTTGCAAATCATAGCGAATCACTGCAATACCACTATATCCAATCACAGCATTTAGTGGTGTACGCAATTCATGAGACATCGTCGCTAAGAATTGGTCTTTAAATAAGATAGCATCTTCTAGCTCTTTGACGACTCGCTCGCGTTCTTGCTCTGCTGTCTTACGCACAGTAATATCATGTGCAACGCCAATCGTCTGAACCAAATTACCATCATCATCGAATACAGGAGTATAACGACTGTTAAACCATGTTCCATCGACCTCAGAATCATGTTCTATAGATTCACCTTGCAAAGCGCGCTTCACGCCATCTAAAACGACCTCATTAGTGGCATATACATCTAAAGCATTCATACCAACAACTTGCCCAGATTCTAATCCGATTGATTTTAATGCCATACCTTCAGATAAGGTAAATACACCATCTTTATCTAAAGAAAAAACAATCATTGGTGAGTTATCAATAATAGCGCGAATACGACGTTCACTTTCTTGAAGTTGTTGTTCTGCCATCTTACGAACGGTAATATCTTCATATGTTCCCAGTACACCTATTATCTCGCCACTTGTGTTCCGCAGTGGAATTTTACTGGTATTCAGCCAGATAGTACTGCCATCAGGTGTTGTTTGTGACTCTTCAAAGTTAAGGCGCACCTCTTCTGTATCAATCACATGACGATCATCTCCACGGTATAGCTCTGCTTCACTTGGAAAGATGTCGTAATCTGTTATACCAACAATCTTTTCAGAAGAGCTTAAACCTGCATCTTGAGCAAATAAGGTGTTACACCCCAAATAGTTCAGGTCTTGGTCTTTCCAGAACACACGTACAGGAATCGTATCAAGAACGGTATGGAGCATCTGTTCACTTTCACGGAGTCTGCGCTCGGCTTCTTTTTTCTCTGTGATGTCTTCATATGTACCTAGCACCCCGATGATTTGATTATTAGCACTACGGAGCGGTATCTTGCTTGTGCGTAACCAAATCACACTACCGTCAGGAGTCGTTTGTCGTTCCTCAAAGTTGAGGCGCACTTCTTCAGTGTCAATAACATGACGATCATCTGC
>CAYGTY010000102.1:15006-22153 GCA_964352825.1 uncultured Anaerolineaceae bacterium | reverse complement strand
GCAAACGCCTCTGATAACTTAGCTTTATCTTTCATCACATCTTCAGACAAAGCGTCCCGATCACCTTCGTAGCGCGTTCCTAGAACCTTTGCAATATCGCCCTTTTGCATTCGGAACATACGATAGGTCTTAATCAAGTCAAAGGCACTATCCAAATGTTCCTCAACATACTCTTGGAGTTCTTCACCTGACATACTATCAAAGTCTACCGATTGCTGTAGATAATCAAAGTCTTCAAAATATTCCCGAATGACACCATATCCACCCGGTCTATACATTGCGAGGCTCTGAGGGATCATTGAACATTGTGGATTCAAGACAAGATCAACAAAATGTCGCATTCTCATATCTAAATGCTTCAGTTTACTGCGAACATCATCCTCGCTTATATGTGAATCAACCATATCGTCTTCCCATGGGTCGGTATCCCTGCTTTCGGGATCTTCATTACGACCCGCTAGCATAACCTCGTTGGTTGCTTGTAACTTACTAGAAGCTGATGAAAGATAAGATGCACCATCATCAATAAACCCAAAAATTTTCTTGCTAAATCCTGAAATCAGTGCCTGATTGGATTTCCAGAAGACATGTTCACCAGCTTGTTCAAGCATAATCTGAGTCAGGAACAATGATAGACCCAGAGGATTCGCATAAGTTGAGCCTTTTGCACCAGCAATTAATAATCCAAGTGAGGCTGTATTTGTCGCGGCTGAAAATGTTGCTTCACTCTTTTGTTTATCAGTCGAATCATCATCTAATAAAACCGTTACATCACGAATCAGAAATAAAGTCGATGATGCCGCACCGAGTACCTTACTTGCTTTACCCAACATATCCAGATGCTTAGACACTTGCTTTAACGCATCACCACCCTTTACCTGAGCAACACGACGCAACACAACTTCAGATACATCCGTCCCATACTGCATCACTTCAAATATTTTACCTGCGACATTGGAAGTCTTAGCAACTGGATGAGGATATTCATCTAAAATTGCTTGTAAGGCTTTCTCACGTTGAACCACATCAGCAATTTGTAGAGCATATCCAATTCCCTTTAGTGCAATCATAGCGTCGCTAATGTTTTGGGCAGTTTTTTTACCATCCAGTCGAGGCTTTCGAATATTATCATCAGTCGTTTCAGTCAAGTCTTCAGCAGTCTTAGCTGTTACCAGAGCTTGTGTTTCTTTTGATACATCTTCACCTGCTAAGTGCTTCTTTACCAATGAATCAATCGGGTTACTCTCTGTCTCAGCTAAATCTTTACCAACCCCAAGGGCTTTATCCGTATAGCTCAAAACCTTATCACTAACATCTTTAACCTGTTTAAAAACACCTTCGGCTTCCTTTGCCGTTGCAATAAGTTGAAGGCGCATTTTATCTTCCGACAGTGTGCCTAAGCCAAAGCTCGCCCCTTTAAGCTCCTCCTCCCGCTTGATAATTTTCTCGTCAGCCGCTTTTTTCTCTAGTTGGATCCGACATTCCGTTGCACTTGATTGAAATCGATTAGGCAAGAAATTAGAATATTGACGATGGCGTTTAACAAGCGGTTGGAGTTGTTGATAAGCGCTTTGTAGATGCTGTAGGCGCTGGCTTGCACTCAGATCTTTTAATCCAACATACCAAATTTTACGTCCAATATAATTAGGGATTACCCTACTTTGATAGTAGCCCATGCCTAATATAGCACCCCGATTAATCGCTTCAAGCATTTCAACTGCTTCCTTTAAGGCATACTGGTCTGCAGATTTTTGAGTGTGTGTATAGGCTTCTGTTGTATCATCGGGGGTGGCACGTTGGATTAAACGATTGACAAACTGATTACCATGAAGTTGTTGTAATTGTAAAACAACCTCAGGGTTGGATAAGTCAAAATCCTCAGTAGGTGCAACAGAATCATGTTGGGTCGCGTTAGGGCTTATGGTCTCACGACGAGAGGGTGAACGTTTATGCGTTTTTCTTCTACGAAATAGCCGTTTTTTCATAAATTAAACATTCCATTGCCCAATAAATTTATATGATGATAATATGTAAATAGTAGAAGGGTGTCAAATTCTATTAGGACAATTTGGAATACTTTTACAATATCTATATAAATAAATCGGGTCAATAGAACCTATTCTGCAACAATAATCAAGAAAATAATGATCAAAATCTAAAATAACGAAATAAGGTAACCCAAATGATACGATGTGGTATTGATATGATTGAATGCGAACGCATAGCAGATGGTATTGAACGCCTCGGTGAGCGTTTCTTAAATCGTTTTTTTACAGCAGGTGAACGTGAAGATTGTGACGATACCCCCCACCGTTTAGCAGCACGATTTGCAGGTAAAGAGGCTGTGGGTAAAGCACTCGGTACAGGTATCGGTGATGTAAGTTGGGTAGAGATTGAGATACGCGTGAATAATCCACGTCATCGCCCTGTGCTCATATTGCATGGTGCAGCCAAAGAGCTTGCCGAAGAAATGGGATTAACAGAATGGGATGTCAGTTTAACCCATACCAAAGAAATGGCATCGGCTGTAGCAGTAGCAAAATCGTCGGATTAAATAACATCGCTCACAAATAAATCTACAATTAATCTCACCCATCACCTGTTCACAGATAATGGCAGACGTTACAATAGATAGGTTGACAAACGCATTTCACTTTGGAGAGAGACTATATGCAAGCATTAGTAGAGCGTATTCGTGCAGAAGGTAAAAACTTAGGTGGGGGTATTTTAAAGGTCGATAGCCTGATTAATCATCAGCTTGACCCGCATTTGATGCGCGACATGGGTAAAGAATTTGCAGAAAAATTTGCAGATGTTCCCATTGACCGCATCTTGACAGCCGAAATTTCGGGGATTGCACCTGCATTGATGACTGCCATGATACTCGATGTCCCTGTTGTATACGCTCGTAAAAAGAAACCCATTACGATGGCAGGACCTGTCTTTTTAGAAACAGCACCCAGTCACACCAAAGGTGGAGAAACTTTACTTTTGGTCTCATCAGAATTTTTACACGAAGACGAAAACATCCTCATTATTGATGATTTCCTTGCAACAGGTAAAACCCTTCTCGCACTGGGACGGATTGTACAGAGTGCGAAGGCAAACTTGGTCGGCATTGGAATTGTCTGTGAAAAGACATTTGAAGGCGGACGTGAACGTGTCCATGAAAAATACGACATCCCGATTCACGCATTAGCAACCATTACTAGCATGGATGGTGAAACAATCACCTTACTCGATGAGTAATTTGTCCTGAATTTAGCTTTTATTCACGAAGTTGTGATACATTTGTAGAGTATAGAGTATAGATGAGACGATAGATAATATGGCGGATACGGTTAAAACAGATGACATCATAGACCCAATTATTGGCGAGGATGATGAAATTCTATTTCAGGATGATGCCCTGCTCGGTAAGTACATATCCCATCATCCAGTCAATCGTATTCGTCTTATCATTCAAGTAGGGGTTGTCTATTTTATCATTACCTCTTTTTTGCAATTAATCTTTTATGAACTCGATAATCAAACAGCATCTATTGTTTTGATTTTTTTCTTTGCTGGCATTGCTCTTGCACTCAGCTGGTATGTTATGCACTTGTGGAATCGCGAAGTAATTATTTATGAACATGGCTTTAATTACCGCGAAGGCTCTGCAATTGCAGATTTTCAATATATTGAGGTACAGAGCTTTAGACAAAAAGCAGAACGTTTACGCTATTTTGGTGGGTTGTTTCGTCGCAATGTCTATAAATTCACAGTACGTACCATCCGTGATGAAACGATGACAGTCACGAATCTTTACACAGATATTGAGAAACTCGGTGCGAACTTAGAGGTCGGTATCAACTCAGTTTTACGCCAGAAAATCAACCAGATACTCCAAACTGGTGAATCTGTATCATTTGGTGATGACTTTGAATTAAGTCAAAATAACATCAAAGCAAATGGTAAGCAATTGGAATGGAACGATTTTGCGAGTTATGGAACAAAGCAAGGTAATTTGACGATTTCATCAACAACCGATATGGTATGGTATCAACTTCCACTTGAAGATGTTGACAACCTTAGCTTATTGGTTGAACTTTTAAGAAAACAACAACCCAACACAACTCAGACAATATAACTTTGTCGAAATAATCGTTGTGCATTATAGTTAACGTGTAGTTATATGTGCGTGAACTGGAGACATTGACGTGTCGGAATATGGTAGTTTGCAAGACATCTTAGATAATGGGGTACGGGCAGCACGAGCAGGTGATAAAGCCACCGCAAAAAAATTGCTCAAACAAGTGCTTGCCGAAGACCCTGATAACGAGTTAGCTTTGATATGGCTAGCTTCTAGTGTGACATCACCTGCCGAAAGACGCATGTATTTGCAACAGGTGGTTCGCGTAAATCCAAATAACACAAGAGCTAAACAAGCACTATCCCAATTGAGTCAGCGTCGTAGTGACCAAGTCGCGGCAGTTGCACCACAGTTCGAGATAGATCAAGCTCAACGTAGAGCAAGCAACTCATCAAACGAGAGCGAAGAAGCTGAAGGGGGTCTGTTATCGCGCCTCAGCCCATTTGAAATTGGTTTAATTATCGCTTTAGCTATGGCATTAGGAGTTGGATTTCTAGCATTAAGTAGTCTCAGTGACCGAGCAGCGGCGGTTGAAGCATTCACAAATACCCCAACACCTGTTATACCATCGAACACACCACGCCCAACAGACCCTGTAGACGTAATTGTGACTCGTGAACCCGCTACATTACCGCCAACGTTCACCCCGACTGCCACAGCCACCGAAACACAAACACCGACACCGACCCAGACTGCCTTCCCGATAGTGGAATTTCAGGCACTGTTGATAGAGCGTGAACAGGACAATCCAGACCCAATCTTGTATCGCATTGATGGTTTAGCCCAGAATCCGCAACAGCTTGCACGCGGTATACACGATGTAATATATGATTTGTCGGGTCAGACAATCGCCATTGTGAAAGATGTCACCTATCCACCCGATGAAAGCTCCACTGTTGAATCCACAGTATCCGAGATTTTCATTGCACCTGCAAGCAATCCAGAAGAAGCAGAGCAAATTACATTTACACGGATTGCATCAGCACATAGCCCAACATTCTCGCCACAATCCAATCAAGTTATTTTTGTATCTGATTTTGATGGCGATGATGAATTGTGGGTAGTGGATATTAATAGTCGAATTGTCACAAAATTGACGGATAACAATGTGCAAGACCGCGATCCACACTGGTCACCTGATGGTACACAACTCCTATTTTCATCAGACCGACAATTTGAAGGGTCCTATGAGGTGTTTGTATTAGAATTTGTCATCCAGCAAAATGGCGCACAATTATCACCCGATGAAAGCCCAAATATCATTACACAATTAACGAATGATCAGGGCAGTAGCCTACAGCCCAAATGGTCAGATGACGGGAATTGGATTACCTATGTAAATGATGGTGATGGTGATAGTGATGTCATGGTCATGGACAAAGACGGGTTGCGTCGTCGCGCTCTCACACTCAATGATCTTGATGCTGAAGATAGAAATCCTTCATTCACACCTGATGGACGGTATATTAGTTTTATCTCAAATCGTCAAGATGACCGTTTTCAAGCCTATCTCATCAGTTTTGATGGGCGCGAAGTTATTCGCCTCACACAGACAGAAAATATAGCAGAAGTAATAGATTATCGCCCGATGTTAATTTTTCGGGTGCAATCACAAAACTAATATTGATTTAGCGACATAGGGAGACACTCTATGAGTGAAGACCTTCAAGGACTTTATAAAGAAGCAATGCAAGCAGTCAAAGCAGGTGATAAGGAAAAAGCCCGCAACCTGCTACAACAAGTCGTAGAAGAAGATGAAGAAAATGTAGACGCATGGGTCGCCTTATCCAAGGTGGTTGACAACGATGCCGAGCGTCGTATCTGTCTAACAACCATCCTACAATTAGACTCAGGTAATGCTTATGCTCGTAAAGCACTGGCAAAAAGCGAAGAAAAAATCGAGCAGGGCAAAAATGAAGAAGAATTTGCTCCCGGCATCACACGTAAAATGGTGCGGACAGCCGCAATTGGCTCAGCAGTATATATTCTGATTGTATTTGGCATCACAATGATGATTGTATCAGGGATTAACGGAGGCAAGTCAGCCGAGCGAGCGCAACTCACAAAAATAGCAAGTGACCTCGTTTCCACTGCGGATGCCATTGTGACGGGAAATGCCAATATCGCCGCAACCCAGACGATGCAATCCATCACAGCAACAGCACAAGCCAGATTGTTGATTACACCATCAGCAACTTTCACAAATACTCCTGATACACGGTTTCCAACATGGACACCTACCCCAGATGAGGCAGTTTCGAGCAATTTCCGTGTGCTAGAGTTACCACCTGCAAATATACCGGGCTTTATATTCGGATGGGGTGGTCGTGATGCAACAAATAGTGGCTATGTTGACCCCTTTAAAATTCCCGCCAATGGTCTAGAACCAAAACAAGAAATCATCAACGAGTTAGCACGCGGTGTCACGAGTGATGTACCGGGGCAAACGGTCTTATTTGAACGCTTTAATCGTCGCCTCGGCGAAACAGCCCTCGTTGTCATGAATCCTAATGATGCAGATAATACCATTACAGGCTTCCCTGCTTTATTCTCAAGTGCAAATGTCACCGATATACAAAACCCAAGTCTTTCTTCAGATGGGTCGAAATTTGTGGTTGATGCACTTGTCAGCGAAACAGGGCTACGCGAAGTATTCTTTGTCGATATTCGTGCCGACACGATCACACAAATTACAAGTGATGGTGCAAATTATACAACCCCGCGCATCTCCCAAGATGGGACACGCATTTTAGCTGTTCGTCAAGACCCTACAAATGGAACAGACTTGATGCTGATTGATATTGTAACCTTAAACCAAATACCGATGACAAATGATGGGGATGCACTTATCGAATCATCGCCTTCATGGCATCGTGATGGCGCGCAGGCGGTCTATAGCGCACATCCAGCAGGACAACCCAATAGTGGTGAAATTTACCTCTTACGGATTTTACCAGAACAAGGGACATCTATTCTGCTCATCGCAACCGCAGATGACGAATCTCACCCTGTATT
>CAYGTY010000102.1:0-14906 GCA_964352825.1 uncultured Anaerolineaceae bacterium | reverse complement strand
AAGGGACATCTATTCTGCTCATCGCAACCGCAGATGACGAATCTCACCCTGTATTCGACCCCAGCAGTCAATTTATTGCCTTCGCAAGTAATCGTGGTACTGGGATTTATAATATCTATATCTTTGACATCACTGGGCTTGTTACCTATCAGCTAACCGAGGCAGAGTTTAACCATTACCCCGGTGGGTGGTCACTCAATTAGCGACTGAACAACAAAACCATAAAATCAAACAGGATAGTCACAAAAGACTGTCCTGTTTTTAATTACACAGATGTTGTTTTAGTAAGCGATAATTGAATTAGACCTCTAGGTCTTCTTCTACACTATCTTCAAATGGCATATTCGATGGATACAATGCCAATAGTGCCGCATAATAATCGTCATCAGAAGATGTTTCCATCGCTTGATATTTCACCAATAGCTCTATTAATTCACGTTGAAATGAGGTGGCTTGTTCAGCCGATAAACGAAAAACAAGGCGACGTGAAAAAAGTGATTTTGGATGAGGTGGTGTAACACTCATATCGATTCGTCCTGCTCGTACACTCTGGCGAACATCAGCATGAGACGAATCAAAAACATTCTTTAAGACAAGTTCAAGGCTATCATTTGCACCTTCGGGGTCAAAGGTTAACAAGCTACGGTCGATAACAAACATACGTGCCGACACTTGATAATATTTTTCCTCAATTGCTCCCGGCATCTGTACAATATCCACCATTCGGATAAGTCCATGCTTTTCCATCATCTTGATATGGTAATACAAGCGTGTAAATGGAACATTGAGAGCCTCGGCAATTTGTTGCACCGTGCGCGGGGTGTTTGCCATCTCTTGCATAATCTGAGTACGCACAGGGTCAAAATATACTTTGAGCGTATCTAAACTGTGAATGATTATTTCATCAGCAGGTTGCGGGATTTTCTTTTCGTCTGTCACACTTTATCTCATTTGAATAGTTTTCCAAAAATTGCATATTGCTTAACATGCCTATTCTAACAGATTTTTAAAATTTGTTGAGTTGAATCTGCAATCAGAAATAGGAGACTGTAACTATGGCAACAGACACCCCCACCATTCACGAATCTAGTAAATCACTAAGCAGTCGAACGATATGATTGATCATTTATTCAAAACAGTTGGAAAACATAACACAAAAGTTGTACATCCTCAGCGCAGGTAATTCATAAGTTCAAAGTCTTCAATTGTCTTCATTGGCAGTAGCACAATTTTATCGTCACCATGCCATGTATAGTATTCGATATTGGCTTCCCATGACCCAAATTGCCAAGTAAAAAAGCGCGGTATATTGGCTGGCATCGGGTCAACTTCTTGGATTTCCTTGAGATAGACTAAGACTTCATCAGCAGTATATAAGTGATCGGTTAAGTTTGAGGGAACATCATTTCCCAGCGATTCAAGCACCTTTTGGCTAGCGAAGTATTGACTATCAGGGGATTGATTCATCCATGTTCGTAAGTCATCTAGATATACCCCTGTATGGCGTTGTGTAATCGTGTGAGCAGAATAAACTAACCAATTGGCATTGATTGTCACACTCCCGACAGTTACTAAGATGATGAATCCGCGCATCCACTGTCGATTTGCCTGTTGCCATATCCACTCCACCCCTAAACCAACTAACACAGCAATAAAGGGGACGAGGACAAGTAAATTACGAATCAGCATCGCCCGTTGTAAGCTCATAAATAGCAGATAAATCATAGGGAATATCAGAATTAGAGTGGCTAAACGTCGCGACTCTCTCCATAAAGTAATAATGCCAACTGTGATTAAAACAAAGAAAAGAAGTGCAATAATCGGGAAATGCGATAATTGTACAGTCGCTAAATATTCGATATTCTTCAGGAAATGTTCCAAGCCACCTGAGACCGTGTGTTTGCTATGCCCGAAGCTATAGTGCCACATTTCAAACTCGACTTGATACCAGAATTTGAAGGGCTGGAGTAATGTCCCGGGGGTTGTGATGAGGTAAGTCAAAGCAAATCCAAATACCGCCTGCCCCATGGCGAGCCACGATTTTCTGTGCCAATAAACAAGCAATAGTACAGGTAGCAATAATAAACCTGCTGGGTATTTTGTCCCTGTTGCCAATCCTGCAACAATGATGCTAAACCATAGCCAGCCTTGTTGTTGGGGCTGTCGACAGGCTTGAACCAAGCATAAGAGAAATAATGCACCGAATTGCATCAATATCGCATCAGGAGCTATCCAACGGGCATGATAAGCGACTTCCCAAGAAAAAGCTAAAACACTACTCGACAACAACGCCAGCCATACAGAGTCACGCCAAGAGAGCATAAGCGCGTATATCCAAATAATTGCTAGAGACGATACTGTTAAAAAGACAAGGCGCGTACGTAAGGTGATGCTGTGGTTATCCAATTGATAGGCGGCGATATGTCCATGAAAGATGGGCTCATTGAGGTGATTGCGGTCAATATTATTCACAATTTCAGGTAAGGCGCTGAATACACCTAAAGTATGTGACACTGAGGGATAATTATAGAAGGTTGGCAGATAGACACCTTCATAGACAGATACACGCACCGATTCTAGTAGCTTGGGTTCGTCCCAATGATAGCCATAATCCAAACCCGCTACCCCAGTTAGCCAAAAGATGATTAAGGGTAAGAAAAGCGGTATCCATCTAAAAAATTGGGGCATATTGAAACCTCTATGGTTTGAAAAAGAAAATAGCCTGCGTCGGAAATCTGTGAGTCGATTATACTGATTTATGGGATTCTGTAGAGATTTCATATCAAAATAAAATTCATTTTGAAAAGGTGTCGATTTCGAGCTTGCTTATTCGTCATCTATGTAGAGGCTAAATAAATTAACCTCATCTATTAGACAAAAGGAGCAAATTATGCGTTATGTATTGATGATTTATGTCAGTGAAGAAACCACAATGAACATGCCAGCCGATGAACGGGCGGAATTGGTGAAAGACTATACCGCTTTTCATATGGATGTGAATATGCGTGGGAAATGGGATGGGGGTGCGCCACTACAACCGATTGCCAACTCCACAACAGTCCGTATGCGTGATGGTGAAACACTGATTACTGATGGACCATTTGCCGAGACCAAGGAACAGTTGGCTGGGGTCTATATCTTGAATTGTGATAATCTTGATGAAGCAATTGAACTCGCGAAGAAAATCCCCGATGTCAAATATGGAGCAATCGAAATCCGTCCAGCTTGGGATCAAGAAAATTACGAATAGGCAAACAGATGCAGAGTGTTATCGCAGACATATTTCAAGAAGAATCGGGTCGGGTAACGGCTCTGCTTGTTTCGCATATCCGTGATTTAGAGTTGGTTGAGGATGTTGTACAAGACGCTTTTGTATTGGCATTGGAACGGTGGCAGGATGAGGGGATACCGAATAATCCAGCAGCTTGGATTTTGACAGTCGCCCGTCGTAAAGCCATAGACCGATTGCGCCGTGACAAAACCTTAGAGCGCAAAAAAGCTATTTTGAAGACCCTCATCGACCTAGAGAAAGATGACCCATCTATGGACTTTGATAACATTCCAGATGAACGGCTAAAACTCATTTTCACTTGTTGTCACCCTGCTTTATCAAAAGAGGCACGGGTCGCTTTGACCTTACAAACATTGGGCGGGCTATCGACACAAGACATCGCCCATGCGTTTCTAGTTCCCCTATCGACAATGGCGCAACGATTAGTCCGTGCCAAACGTAAAATCAAACTGGCTGGTATCCCCTATCAAGTGCCATCATTGGAGCATATCCCAGAACGCTTGGATGGGGTGCTATCGGTCTTATATTTGATTTTTAATGCAGGCTATATCGCACCAACAGGCGATGACCTCATCCGTCATGATTTATGTCGCGAGGCAATTCGTTTAACCCGTATCTTACAAAATCTGCTCAACCAAGAAAAAACCTTGCCAACAGACCCAGAGGTGATTGGACTACTTGCCCTACTGCTCTTGCATGACTCCCGTAGTATTGCACGAGTCAATGCAGACGGCGATTTGATTCCCCTAGAGGAACAAGACCGAAGCCTCTGGAAACATGAGCAGATTCAAGAGGGAATCGCTTTACTAGAATATGCTCTAAAAATGAGACGAGCAGGACCGTATCAGATACAAGCCTCGATTAGTGCAGTTCATGCCGAAGCCACTCATCCTGACGAAACAGATTGGGCGCAGATTGCTGTCTTATATAGTATCCTTGGGCAAATGATTCCATCGCCAGTTATTGACCTCAACCATGCCGTAGCAATCGCCATGTCAGAAGGCTATCAACAAGGACTAAATTTGATAGATGCCCTTGAACCCCAACTGAATCATTATTATCTCTTCCATTCTGCCCGTGCAGATTTGTTACGTAGGCTAGAACAATGGCAGGATGCACAGACTGCCTATCAACACGCACTCGACCTCTGTGATAACGAAACAGAGCGTAAATTTTTATCCAGACGACTAAATGAAATCCAACCCAATTTATAAGGACAAAATCATGCACTTTACAGCTAGCACAACCATTCATGCAAAACCTGAAACCATCTGGAGCATTATCACCGATGCCTCTAAATATCCTGAATGGGAACCCAATGTTAAACAAATGGAGGGTACAATCGCCTTAGGTGAGACCGTCACCGCACATGTCAAAAGTGCTGATCGTCCCTTCCCTGCTAAAGTTACAGAGTTTACCCCTAATAAAAAGATGATATGGACAGGGGGTATGCCCTTTGGTTTATTTAAAGGTGTGCGTACATTTACACTCACACCAAAAGGAGACAGTATCGAATTTACTTTACGTGAAGAATTTAGTGGACCGATGTTGTTTATGATTAAAAGCTCAATCCCTGACCAGACTCAAGATTTCCAGAATTTTGTGGCTGGCTTAAAGCAACGTGCTGAGGCGATGTAGAATTAGAATGATTTAATGGGCAGGTTATGCTATTTACTTGCCTGTTTAGTGACCTCAAACCATAATATAAATAATCTGTTTACGAGTGTTTGAGGTTTACTCAATTATGCCAAAGCTATTTATCTCTTATCGACGATCAGCAAGTGCAGGACATGCAGGACGGCTGTATGATCGTTTAGTAGCTGTCTATGGTGAGGATCATGTTTTCCTTGATGTTGAGCAAATTCCTGCGGGCGAAACATTTTCTTCTTATCTCTTAGCCAAGATTGATGAATGTGATGTTTTTCTACTCATGCTAGGTGAAACCACACTGGACAGAACCATCAATGAGGATGATTGGGTACGCCGTGAAATTGTCTATGCCCTCCAACATGCTCGTGTTGTTGTCATCCCTGTATTACAAGATGGTTATGCTATGCCTCACCCTGATACTTTGCCCGAAGACATACGCGATATTACGACAAAAAATGCGAGTTTCTTATTTCATCAGATGTTTGATGAGTCTGTAAGCAAGCTAGTTGAGAGTATCAATCAATTATTTCCTTACTCTAATCCACAATCAAGCGACTCTATTCCTATTCAAGTTCAGTCATCTGTTGCATCGCAAAAGCCAGAAGCAACTAATACGGCAAAAGTCATCATTCATCGGGTCGGTAATATGGTGATGTACCGTGCGCGTCCCTTCACAATTAAATTAGATGGACGAGAGGTAGGAGAAATCACAAATAATGAAACTATCAATCTGGATGTTCCCATTGGTCAACATGAATTGAGTGCCCATGTGGATTATCATCACCCCGCTAAGCAAATAGAGTTAAAAACTGGTGATGTATTAAATTTTGAAGTCCGTGTGCAGAATATGGGTTTATCTGTGACATTAGAGCCCAGATAACTCCGCCTTACCGTAATCATCACATTGCAACTATTTTTCAATAAAGTTCACAATCGCGACATTTTGATTACAGTCATCACGAGTGGTCACCAGCAACGCCTCAGACAAGGGTGCGCCTGCTACCGTCACAAGCTGTACCGTAAATGTGCTTGCTGTGGGTGCGCCGCCTAAATTCAGTTCATATCCACCTGCCCCGAATGTCGGATTTGTCCCACTAAAGACAGTTGCCCCGACACCATCCCCTGACACGCGAATCCCAAACCCAGGGAGTGGGTCGTTATTGGCATTGGTCACAGCCCCTGCAATACTCGCCCAGTTGCATTCACGCCCATTTTGATTACTGACATAAACAACCCCTTCCGATGATACGGCGTAAGGATAGAGGTCATCGGCTTCGCTTGTCGGTGTCGCTTGATTCTCAACTAATGTCGGTTGAGGGGATGGGATAAAAACAGGGTTGGCATCGGCTGTAGCAGTCACAATTTGAAACGATGTCGGCGGTGCAAGTAGGTTCAGTGGTGTTTGCGGGTCAACCCAAATTAAACCATATAAGCCACAAGCCACTGCGGTCAATAAGACAAATAAAAGGGTGAAGGTATTATTGCGCCGACTATGACGGGGACGCTGATATTTGGGTTGTGGGCGATGTTGCCGTTGCGGTAGTGGGTCAACAATACCGTCTTTTGGTAGTGGTGGATAGCGTTCCTCAGATGGTGTGACAATCAAGGGGCGCATAATATTATCAATGTGCTGGAGCGATTCTAAAGCCTCAGCATCCGAGTCAGGGATGTCAATATCTGATAAATCAGGCAATTCAACATCAATGGGTGGCATAAATTGTTTATGGTCAACCTCAATTTTATCTTTACGATTTTTGCGGTTGACCCGTTGGGTAATCGGTTTCTTTTCGTCGGTCACACCTATCCCCCTGCAAAGGCTGGATTAAGGCGGAAGTTTGCAATAGCAGCATTTTGTTCGCAATTTTGCGGGAAGGTGAAATTATAAGTGGGTGAAACAGTTGTCCCTAAGCTACTTTGCAATTCAACAAAATAGGTACGGTTATTAATTGTCGTATCAACTGATACTTCCCAACTGGCTTGCCCATTAAATAGTGTACTTGAGCCAACACGAACAGTACGGTCTACTGTGCCATCTGCATCAAAGACATGTACCTGTAGGTTTCCATTGGTCGATGGGTTTCCACCTGCGTCAACCACTTGTCCGCCAACACCCTGCCAATTACAACCGAGTGTATTAAAGATATTCTGCGAGAAGTAGATGTCCTCACGTAAAATAAATGGGTAAGGAATAATTGTCGCCGTAAAGGTCGGTGTTGGTCCTGTCGGCGAGGCAGACGGTGTGACAGTCGGGCTGACGGATGGTGTAAAGGTCACAGTTGGTGTATCGGTACTACGTGGTGTCGCGGTAATGGTTGGCGATAGCGTAATCGTCGGCGTTGATGTGAAAGTTGGTGTTGATGTGAAGGTCGGTGTGAAGGTCGGTGTAAAAGTTGGTGGTAGGGTTGGCGGACCTGCTGTACCGGTGGGTAATGGCGTTGCTGTCGGTAAGTCAGTCGGGAAAACAACCGCTGTAGGAAGCGCATTGCGCTCAGCCAATTCCGCCGATGTCGGTGTGAGTACAAGGTACGCCGTCCCAAAAATCACGGCAATCGTCCCAATAACCCCCAGTAAACTAATGAGATTATAAATCGTACGCATGGTCACACCTTCCTATAGATAGCATTCAACTATTGATTACGAACAATATTGGCAGAGAGTAATTCTTCTTCTAGCCAGCGATTAAATACATTCTCGACAAGCAGAGGCATCCGCTCTTGTTCAATTGTCCGTTCTTCTTTTTCGAGTGTTTGTAAAATATGATAGCCTAAACGCGTTACAACAGGTCCTGTGATTTGCCCTGATTCAATTGAAAAAGCGGTATCGGCTAAGGTCACATCCAAGAGTTCTTCACGGATAAACCAGCCTAAATCACCACCAAAATCACGAGTTGTAACATCTAGGGAAACTTCTTTTGCAATTGTCACAAAGTCTTCGCCACTTGCTAAGCGGTCAAGAACAGACTGTGCTTCGGCTTCGGTAGCAACCAAAATATGACGGGCATGGACATGTTCAACTGCCTCACCCAATTGGGCAATGACATTATCGCGAACACGGTTGGTAATGATGGAGTTAAGTAAGGCTTCACGCAATTCAGCTTCTGAATATTGGTTGCTGGCAAGCCATTCTTCCCATGTGGTGTTATTGAGGCTCTGTTGCAAGCTACTAATTTCCGCATCCACATCCGCTTCCGAAACTGATACACCTAACCCCTCAGCCGCTTGTGCAATCACTTCTTGTTCAATCAGGGTATTGAGAACCTGAATGGCAAGGGCGTTATTATCCGCCGCAGTCGAATTCCCAGCAACACGCACAAAAGCACGGTCAAACTGTGAACGGCTGATATTGACACCATTGATACTAGCAATCGTATCTGCGGATAAGGTGTTATCAGTAGTTGTATTGGTGCTGGCTGTCGGTTGGACATTCTGCACATTATTATTTTCTGGTGCTTGTGAAGTGTCAGCAGGAGCATCCCCACCACAGGCAGATAGAGTCACGATTATTAAGCTGAGTAAGATACATTTGATTCGACGCAAAACAGAATCCTTAAATTGTAAGTCATATAACCATTGGTAATTATGCTATTAGCGAGGCAAATGGGCAAGTTAGAAAGCATATGACTTATTACCCACTTGTTTCTCATCTCGTATTGTCTGTCAGAATTGTGATAAATCACAGGCTATGTTGTGATAATATGTAAAGATATTTATGGACATAAAGAGGATTTATATGGTTTATCGGGTATTTATTAGCACGACAGTTGATGAAGATAGTGATGCATATACACAAACCGTCAAGCAAGCATTATGGCAACTTAAAGATTTCCCTGTTGCACCGATGACAATGGCAGACCTTGCCAAAGGCACCCAAGACCCAGAATTTATAATTCGGCAGACATTGGATGATACTGACATCTTTATTGGGGTTTATGCAACAACATTTGGTGAATACGAGCATCTGAATATTGGTGATTTAATTGAATATGAATATCGTTACGCACAGGAACGCGGTATCCCCACCCTAATATTTATTCCAGCCGATGCCTCCCAAACTGATAAACAACTCGTCGCGTTCAAGCAATTCATTAAAGAGCGACAAATTGTCCATTCCTTTACAAATTTAGAAGACCTACAAGCCCAGTTGGTTGTTGCCGTTACCACACAGCGGATACACCAACGTAAAATGCCACCTATCGTACCGCCTTTATCAGGTTTAAGACAAGAACAAACCCAACCCACGACCACTGGCGAATTTGAAACCGATGTCCGCCGTGCTTATGATTTAATTGCAGATGATATTGAAGATACTGTCCGTCGTGCAATCACTGTGCAAGACGCTCGTAAGCAAATCATGCCACCGCCACTCACAGGGGGTGCAGGGCATGAGATGACCGTGAATCCAATCTTTGGGAATCCGAATAACAATATTCAATTTCAATCTGATATTTTCATGATTACCCCTTTTCGTGAAGAATTTGATGCGGTTTATCAAAATGTGATTGTCCCAACTGTTACTGGGATGAACCTGACCATTAAACGCGGGGATGAATTCCATTCAGTGAGCGGTCAAATCATGAGTGAAGTCTGGGCGGCGATTAATGCTTGTCGCTTGGTGATTGTCGAGACCACTCAAGAAAATGCCAATGTTTATTATGAACTGGGCATCGCGCATACACTCGGCAAACCCGCTATCCTCATTACACAAGGTACACAAATCGAGGACTTCCCCTTTGACATTCGTCATTTGCGTTTTATTGTCTATAAAAATACGATTGCAGGTGGTGAACAGTTAGAATCAGACTTAAAAAAATCAATTATCCGTATCGTCAATGACCTTGATGATGGAGAATAAGATGGTAATCGATTGTTGGGACATTACCAAAGATACTGGATTCCTTATCACGCCTGACCCCATAAGCGACTTAGGGCTGATTGATACAGGCTTGGATGATGACATTATTGAAACACTAGAAACAATTGCTGATGACTTACCCGATTTAATACAAGATGTCTATATTCACGAGGTTTTCGATAATCTAACACTCTATGATTTATCGTCTGTTAAACGAAACGACCCACGTATCATCGAGCGTTTACATCTACTCTATACGTATTTCGGCAATGCCTATGTGCATATGGGCGAGACCCCTAAACAGAGGATTCCAGCCAGCCTCTCAGTCCCTGTTATATGGCTTTCGGAACAGGTTCAGCGTCCGCCGATGGTGTCGTATGCAGGCATGGTCTTGAATAATTGGAAACGTGTTCAAAGCAATGCTGAGGTAACAATTGATAACATCGAATTGTTACAAACTTTCACCCATCTCTATGATGAGCAGTGGTTTTTCATGGTACATATCGCGATTGAAGCGCGGGCTGGTGCGTTATTAATTGCATTACAAGACGCGATTATAGCCGTCAAAAATGATGATGTGCAAACTGTTCTCGCTTGTTTGCGAGATGTGCGCGAAGGACTTGTCGAAATCACCAAGATATTCCATCAAATGCCTGAACATTGCGACCCTGACCGTTACTATCAACAAGTACGCCAACCCTTATTTGGACTAAAAGATGTTGTTTTTGAAGGAGTCGAGCAGTATAAAGGCAAGCCACAATCTTTCATGGGTGGGTCAGGCGCACAAAGCACAATTATCCCAGCAGTTCTGGCAGGACTCGGTGTGGAACATCAAGCGACACAACTCACACATTACCTATCAGCGATTCGCTCTTATATGCCCCGTCAGCATCAAAATTTTGTCAATGAGTTAACAACCGATACATTACGAAATTACTGTAAAGAGCATCTCCATTTACAAGATGCTTATAATCACTGTTTGCGCCAAGTCACCACCTTCCGACGTGCTCACTTTTATTATGCACGGACGTATATCTTTGAGAAATCGACAGAGCCAACAGGCACAGGTGGAACAGCCTTTATGCAATTTTTGAATATGCTTATCGAAGAAACAAATGCTCATATGTTATAGGCAAGATACAACTGACAAAATATTTATACGTAAATTAGAATAGCAGTCAGAGAACATGTTATACTCAATATCAAGCGACGGCAGTAAGGATAATAAACAATGGCAGTCATTAGTGAATTGATTGATATAGGGCTTTCACTGAAAGAACAAGGAAATCATCAAAACGCAATTGAGCATTTTCGTCAATTGAACCAAACTTACCCCAATCATGCGCGGATTATGTTTGAGTTGGCGGGGTCTTGGCAAGCATTTGGTGTCCCTGAACAAGCCTTACCCCTCTATCAACAATTGATGGCACTTCCTAAAAGTCAAGGTCTACCACCCAAAGATATGCCACGCCTCTATACACAACTCGGTGCATCATTACGGCTCTTGGGTCAATTTACAGAATCACTTGAAATCATTGAAGAGGGGTTGAAATTATACCCTGAATACCGTCCATTACGTGCTTATCGCATGTTTGCTTTACATAGCGCAGGCTATCATCAAAATGCAATGTTGGACGCAATGGAACTGATGTTGCAGTCACTTGCCCCGACCAAATGGGATTTATATGAAGAAGAAATTTTATCGATTGTCGGTGACTTGCGAGAGCGTGTGCCTGAACCCAATACAGACAACCTTGAAGAATGGGTATTTGATGAATATTGGACAGAAGAAAATAGTCGGGTCAAGCCTGAAGCAGTCGAAGAAGTAGACAGTGACAACGAAGAGGTCTCGATTGATGCGGTCATTGATGAAGCCACAGCCATTACCAATGGTGAGTCGGTTTCCGTTGATGACGAGGATGAAGATACAGAGGAAGTCAAAAGCAAAGTAGAACCTCCTGAGCCAATTGCACAAGCAAGCATCCAAGTTGATGATGACACAGAAGATGACGAAACCTTTGAAGTTGAAGTCAAAGTTGTTAAGAAAACAAAACCCAAACCAAAACAATCCAAACCCTCGAAATCATCTAAAAAAGACGATAGTCAATTTGGAAAGAGACCTGTCAAAATCAACATCAATGATGAGAGCGACGACAGCGAAACCACTGATGATGAAGCAGTAGTACCAAAGTCTGATGATGACAAACCAACAACATCGGGTAAGATTAATATACCCATAGACCTAGATTAGGCGTTACAATCAAGTTAGATATTAATCAAATGCTTGATATTTACTACTAATTCATAGAAAATTACATTAAACATTATAATGAAGGAAAACCTGAGGTGACAGACGTGTCTCAATTTGAAGATAATCAAAATACATCTTATCTTGGTGGTAATGAATCTGCTGAACCCATGGAAGACCGTGCGCCATCCAAACGAACGGGTGTGTTAGGAGAAACAACCAAGCTAAAATGTAAGATTGAAAACAAATTTGTGACACTCCCATTGATGAATCAGATTGTGGTGGGTCGTACAATGGATGGTGATGTGGTTGATTTTGACCTCACCCCCTATGATGCTTATCATTATGGCGTATCACGCCGTCATGCAATTCTCACACCAATGGATGGCTTCTTGTATATTGAAGACCTCGGCAGTACCAATGGCACACGCATTAACGGCTTTCAACTCACAAGTAAACAGAAATATCGCCTACGGGATGGGGATGAAGTGGAGTTTGCACGACTCCGTATGCTGATTAAATTTGAAGATTAGTTTTTAACGCTATTTATTTGCCTCATAGAGACGGCTTCGCAAAGCTATTACTACAAAAATTTCTTTATAACTAGGTATAGAACAATGGCTCAACAACCTCATATTATTATCTTCAATCCTGACCAATGGCGCGGCGATGTCATGAGACATTTGGGGAATGATTGTGCAATCACACCCAATTTAGACCTGTTGGTCGCAGAGGATGCCGTATCCTTTCGTTATGCTTTTTGCCAAAACCCCGTTTGTACACCGAGCCGATGCTCCTTTATGACAGGTTGGTATCCACATGTGCGTGGGCATCGAACCATGTTTCATATGCTCCAGCCTGATGAGCCTAATTTGTTGCGAACTCTAAAAGAAAACAATTATTTTGTGTGGTGGGGTGGCAAAAATGACCTCGTCCCTGCTCAAAATGGATTTGACGAATATTGTGATGTCAAATATGAAGCTACAAGCCCGCTCCGCCCCAATTTGCATCGTGAAGATAAATGGCGTGGTGATCCTGATGGCGATAATTATTTTTCGTTTTATGCAGGTCAGCTTGATAAAGGGGATGACGACATCTATCTCGACAATGATTGGGCGATGGTTCAGGGCGCGATTGACCTAATTCACAATCCACCAACTGACCAACCCCTGTGCATCTACTTACCGCTTCTCTATCCACATCCGCCCTATGGTGTCGAAGAGCCTTATTTCAGCATGATTCAACGTGATTTATTGCCTGAGCGCGCACCAACACCTAACTGGGATGACAAACCTAAATTGCTAAAAGGGATTCATGAACGCCAACGATTACAAGGTTGGACAGAGGATCGTTGGGATGAACTCCGTGCGACTTATTATGGTATGTGTGCGCGTGTGGATGACCAATTTGGGCGTGTTATATCTGCACTCAAAGACACAGGGCAATATGATGAGTCAGCGATTTTCTTCTTCTCTGACCATGGCGACTTTACAGGTGATTATGGGCTTGTCGAAAAAACACAAAACACCTTTGAAGATTGCTTGACGCGTGTACCATTTGTGATTAAGCCCCCTGCAACAACACCGATTAAAGCAGGTATCCGCGACACACTGGTTGAATTAATCGACTTTACAGCAACCGTTTATGCCGTGACAGGCATTCAACCTGATTATGATATGTTCGGGCGGTCACTCTTACCCCTGATTGCTGGAGAAACCGATATTCACCGCGATGCTGTTTTTTGTGAAGGGGGACGACGCTATGGTGAAGAACAAGCAATGGAAAAAGATAGCTCGGCATTTAGCGACCCGCATGGTCTCTATCATCCGCGTGTACGTTTGCAGGGTAGTGAAAATGGAGAACATTCTAAGGCGACCATGTGCCGTACCCATGATATTAAATATGTGCGCCGATTATATGAAAAAGACGAACTCTATGACTTGCGTAGTGACCCGATGGAGCTACATAATCTGATTGATGACCCTGATTATAGTGAGATTTTAGCGGATATGCGCGATAGGTTGCTGACTTGGTATCAAGAAACAGCCGATGTTGTGCCACATCAAACAGACGAACGCTAAAAATAATCATCAGGCAAATTACATAAATCATCAAACACCTTATCGCGGATGTCATCTTGTTCAAAGCCAAGATAAAAATCCCATGTGTTTATACCCATTTTGACTTCGCAGTCACCAATTTTGAAATCTGTGATATAGCCATCAATCCCATCAATTATTTTTGAATGAGAAAATGAATACTTTTTCATCAGATAATGCAAGACAGGCAGGAAATAGGCTTCATCAACAGGGTCAATTTCGATACTTGCCCACTTGTTACCCAACCATCGACTTTTAGAAAATTTTAGCATCTGTCGCCCTCACTTAAGCAAAACTCATGCAAAGCAGGTAAGACCTCTGTTACACTATTCATCATAAGTATATAACCCTGTTGTACGCTACATAGGATAATGACATGTATTTTTCAATTGATTACGAACTCATTGCTGAAGAGATGTTAGCAGAAAATTATAGTCATGACGACATTGTCGATTATCTGGTTGAGCGTGGATTAGAGCGATATTCCGCACAAGATGTTTTGGCAGATGCCATAGCTCAAGACCGTCAGCGTTTGTTTTGGCGTGGACTTACAGTAGTTGTCGGTGGGTTTATTTTAGTCGGTGCGCTGGCTATATTTTCGAATGCGATTGAGCAAGGTCGCTATTCTTTATTATACTACTCAGCAATTCCCCTAGTCTTTGGCTTTAGCTTGATGGGGTATGGGCTGAGGAAACGACGTTAATCTACAATTGAAAACGCACCAACTATTAGAGTCAGTGCGTTATCATGCTACATTTCTCATAAA
>CAYGTY010000101.1:0-22218 GCA_964352825.1 uncultured Anaerolineaceae bacterium | reverse complement strand
CCTTCATTATTTCTAGTGCTGACTCTTCACCTGTCCAATGACCTTGTACGAGTGCACTATGGATGTTTTTCATAGGAACTATTCCTTTCCCAGTATTTCGTTACTCGCCCGTTCCCCCGTGAAATATGCGCCATGCACCATCGCAGTGAGATGATGCGGTGCTGACCCTTCGCCTGCCCAATAGAGGGGCGGAGTCGCTTGTGCGAGTTTATCGCGTGCGTCATAATGTCCGGGCAGACAGCTACTATAACCACCCATTGAAAATTCATCTTGCGGCCAATTGACCCAACGCGCTTGTTTGTACACTAAATCAGGATTACCAACTTCTTCGCGTAAGGTTTCGAGTCCTTTTTGGAGTGCGCCTTCTTCACCGAGTGCAATCATCTCACGGGCATAATCACCAGAGAAAAATGCTGTCCATACAATCACGCCATCTTCACGTCCGAGTGAGGGCGACCACCACATTGGTGGATTACCTTTAGCATAAATTGCACCAATCGCTTTATCCATAATCGGCTCATCAAATTCATAGACCATCTTCATGACGGGACCCATCTGTAGACCCTCAAGTGCTTCTTGTTTAACTTGGGGTAGCTCAGGTGTGAAGGTAATGTGATTGGCTTTAAGCACGCCAACAGGTAAGGTAATCACGGCATTATCGCCTGTAAAGGTCTGACCATCTAACGTCGTAACTGTCACACCATCTGACCAGTCAATTGCTGTGACAATCGTATTGAGGCGAATATCTAAGCCTTCTGCCAGTTTGTTATAGTAGGAATCATAACCATCTAAAATTCGATAATCGCCATAACCTTCTTCGGTATCGCGGTCTGAGAATAGGTTGGCGTGGGCTTTGGCATTGAGTAATTCCATGTTTTCACCCTCAGCATTGGCAAAGGAGCGTTTGACGTAGCGCAATTGCTCCTCATTAAAACCAATTCGCTTGAGATATGTGCCGAGGTCTTCATCTTCGTTAGGTTCAGGGACATCACCTAATTCCCATGACCGCGTGACATCAAGTTCAGGTGATACAGCGCGAGCCTCTTTCATCGTCAGCCAGCGTCCATCTTCCATGCGAATCATCGAATCCATCATTTTTTGCCAATGGAGTGTTTTGAGTCCGAGCTTCCGCACCCATTCCCATGTATTGACGGTTTCACCATGAATCAACTCTGCCCCAAACTCAACAGGAATATCAACAAAATCACGATTCGTCCATACACGTCCACCAATACGGTCACGGGCTTCTAAGATGACGACTTCCTGCCCTGCTTGTTTCAGATGATAGCCTGCCGAAAGCCCTGCAATCCCTGCCCCTATAATCACTGTTGTCATAATTATTCCTCTGTATATTCTGGATTATCCCAAACAATCAATACACCTGCATCGCCTGCTGGGGGTTCATCCAGATAATCCGTGACAACATAGTCTGGACGGAATCCTCGATTGACCTGCATAGATACAGTTGGGTCATATATCTCACCTGCGATGACCTTGTTGCCATAAGTCACAACATCCATCTCATCAGCATGGTTTTCATAGCCCATAAGCATACCCACGGCATACCATCCACGCAAATTTAATTTTTTCACTAATTCAAAGCGCGCTTCATAAAGCCGTGTACCGATGCCATTGCGATGATACATCGGGCGCACAGCCATCTCCACACCATATAACCACTTGCCATCGGGTTCGTGATTGGAGATGTTCAGACTGTCAATCGCATCCATCCATGAGAGGGCTTTATCTGAAGGTGAGCGTGAGGTTCGCATGGTTGCAGCCATACCAAGGACAATATCCTGTCCATCATCATCTTCGTACACTGCTACAAACTGCCCTTCGGGGAAGGTGTTTATCTGGGCTATGACATGGCGTGGTTGCAGGCAATCGTCGCACTCTTCATTCAAATCAACATGAAAAGCCCGCCGTACAGTCCGACAAATCCCCTCTGCATATTGAGGCGTTGTATTTTTAATAGTCAATCTATCCAAAGAAATCTTTACTGATTCCATAAAAAACTACCTTAGCGATAATTGGTCAGATACGGTAATATCGTATCAAATGTTTAGGTGATTAAGTCGTAAGAGTATAATTCATTGCTACATAAAGACGTATAGACAGTAAATTTTTTGGGGTTATTTTCTCATTATCGGCACTATAATATTCATACTTGTTTTTGGTTGTGATAGTCGTAAAATCATGCGCTTATTAGCTTTAGATTATTTTAAGTAAACTATTAGGTTAAACCATATGAGTAACTGGATTTCACGGAGTCGTGAAAATGGTTTTTTTCTAGCATTACCCACTATATTATGGGTTATTATTTTCTTTGTGCTTCCGCTTTTTATTGTGCTGGTTGTGAGTTTCATGACACGTGCAGGTGGCGGTGTGCCAGAGTTACCCTTCACCATTGAACATTATGAACGCACATTGGGGATTTTTTCGATTATCCTGTGGCGGTCTATTGGTCTTGCCGCACTGACGATGGTGATTTGCTTCATCGTTGGCTACCCTCTTGCTTTTTTCATCAGTACCCGTCAAAATCGTACCTTCCAACAGCTTTGTTTGTTTCTTGTGATTTTGCCCTTCTGGACAAATTTTCTCATTCGGACTTATGCGTGGCGGATTTTGCTTGGTGAAGAAGGTGTGATTAATGTCTTTTTGGTCAATATTGGGCTTATCACTGAACCATTGCAACTACTGAATACACAATTTGCAGTATTAGTTGGCTTGGTTTATGGGTTTTTGCCCTTTATGGTGTTGCCCATATTTGCTTCGGTTGAACGCTTTGACTTTAAATTTGTCGATGCCGCCAACGACCTCGGTGCAAATGATATTCGAACCTTTTTGCGTATCGTTTTCCCTTTGACCTTACCGGGGGTTTTAGCTGGTTGTGCCTTGGTGTTCATTCCCTCTGTCGGCGCATTTGTAACGCCCGATTTGCTAGGTGGAACAAAGGGGCTGATGATTGGGAATCTTATCAATAATCAATTTGGTGGGTCAGGGAATATGCCCCTCGGCTCGGCATTATCTATTGTCATGATGGTGGTGGTCATGTTATCGCTACTGGTTTATGTCTTTGCAAACCGTCAGGAGTCTGAGGCATGAGCGCACCCATGAAAGAACAAATCCTTGTTAATGAACACCAAATGGAAACTAACCGCCTCATTCGTCAGGTCGGTAAAATAGGCTTGTGGATTAACCCCATATTCTCTTATTTCTTCTTATGGGCTCCGATTCTAATTCTGGTTTTATTCTCCTTTAATGAGAGTAAATCAGTGTCCGCATTTACAGGTTTTACCTTTAAATGGTATGAGAATATCCTCAATAATGTGGTTGGAGCAGAATCGGCATTTTCTACAGAGATTATGATTAATGCCTTCCGCAATAGCCTGTTTGTCGGTGTTATATCGACAACGATTGCGACCATATTAGGTACAATGATTGCACTCGCCCTAGCACGGGGTAATTTTTGGGGCAAGCGTATTATCGACGGAGTCTTATTTTTACCTGTTGTGATTCCCGAAATTACACAAGCTATCTCGTTAGCCATTTTCTTCCAAGTTGCCTTTGATTGGATTGGGACAATTACAGGCGAACGCATCTTCCCTGGGTTTCATACCATTATTCTGGCGCATGTAACCTTTAACATCTCTTATGTAGCTATTGTGGTACGGGCGCGACTGGCTGATATGAACCCACGCTTAGAAGAAGCTGCCAATGACCTTGGTGCAAATGCTTGGCAGACCTTCTGGCGTGTGACCTTTCCCTTGATTTTACCGGGGGTAGTGGCTGGTGCGCTTTTGGCATTTACTTTATCGCTTGATGACTTTGTGATTACATTCTTCAATTCAGGGGTTGGGACGACGACCTTGCCAGTCTTTGTATATGGCTTACTCAAGTTGACTGTTACCCCAGAGGTCAACGCTATTTCGACTATTATGATGGGTTTGAGTACCATCTTGATAGGTATTTCACTTGCACTACAGGGACGCAATGCGACCCAAGCATAAACTATATATACACTATGGAGGCGCACTCATGAAGAAAGTTTTACTTTTACTTGCAATATTAGCACTACTCATACCTGTTGTTGGCGCACAAGATGATCCTGCTGCAACAGAAGAAGCAGACGAAATGATGATGGATTATGAAGCATGGACTTGCCCTGAAGGCTATGAAGGTCAAACCCTCAGTATCTTCAACTGGTCAACTTATGTCGCAGAAGACACCATCCCTAATTTTGAGGAAGCATGTGGAGTAACAGTCAACTACGATATTTTTGAAAGTAACGAGGCGATGTTGGCACGTATTCGTCAAGGTAACCCCGGCTATGACATTGTTGTTCCCAGTGGCGCAACCGTAGAACAAATGGTAGCCGAAGAATTACTCATCCCCATTAATTTGGAAATGATTCCAAACTACGAAAACCTCCTCCCAAACATGGTTGGGCTTGCATTCGACCCTGAAAGCGGATATTCGATTCCCTACCAATGGGGTACGATTGGCGTAGGCTATAGCACAGAAGCTTTCCCCGATGGTATCACCTCATGGGAACAAGTCTGGGATTATGATGGTAACGTAGCATGGTTGGATGACCGTGCGAGCTTGATTGGTGTTGCGCTGACAATACTTGGCTTTGACCCCAACAGCACCGATCCTGATGAGGTCACCCAAGCGCGTGATTATCTGATCGAAAAAGGCTCAAACGTTGTGACTGTTGCTGGTGATGATGGTCAGGTCTTGTTGGAACGTGGCGAAGTAGACATTGCAATTGAATACAATGGAGACATCTCTCAGATTATCGCAGATTGTGAATGTGAAGATTTTGCTTATGTTCTACCAGAAGAAGGTAGTAATGTTTGGGTCGATAACCTTGCAATCCCAGTTGACGCACCCAACCCAGAACTGGCGATGGTCTTCATGGATTACATCCTTGATGCCAAAGTCGGTGCAGACTTGAGTAACTACATTGCATACGCATCACCTAATGCCGCATCGATTGAATCAGGTTTCTTAGATGAAGCTATGCTTACTGACCCTGCGATTTACCCACCAGAAGAACAAATGGAAAATCTGTTTACATCGGTTTATCTAGGTGCAGAAGGCGAAGAACTCTATAACAACGCATGGGATGAATTACTCATCTTCTTAGGTCAATAAAAATACCTTTTATATCGTAGGGGATGGTTTGCGGACTGTCCCCTGCAATTCATGAACAGGGCAAGGCTATGACAAATTATGCTGTTGAAATAAAAAATGTCATCAAAGAATTCAATTCAGGGGGTAGCGCTGTACGGGCTGTCGATGATGTCAGTGTGCAGATAGCTGATGGTGAGTTTTTTGCATTACTCGGTCCCAGTGGCTGTGGTAAAACGACCACACTCCGTATGATTGCTGGATTTGAGAAACCGACCAGTGGTAATATTTTAATTCATGGCAAAGCAATGGAACACATCCCAGCCTATCATCGCCCTGTAAACACCGTATTCCAAGATTATGCACTCTTCCCACATATGACAGTCATTCAGAACATTATGTTTGGCTTGCAGATGGAAGGTGTCGACAAAAAGGAAGCGCGTAAACGGGCTGATGAAGCCTTAGAAATGGTGCGATTGCCCGATGTAGGTCAGCGTAAACCGACCCAACTCTCAGGTGGGCAACAACAACGGATTGCCTTAGCGCGTGCTTTAGTTAAACGTCCCGCTGTTTTATTACTTGATGAACCACTCGGCGCACTCGACCTCAAGCTCCGTAAAAATATGCAATATGAACTCAAGGCGATGCAACGTGATATTGGCATCACCTTTATCTATGTCACCCATGACCAAGAAGAAGCGATCACAATGGCTGACCGTATTGCTGTGATGAGCGATGGTAAAATGCTCCAAGTTGGCACACCCAAAGCAATCTATGAACGCCCAACCACACATTTTGTCGCAGATTTTATCGGCGAAACCAATTTTGTCCCCGCTAAGCTGGAAAGTCGTGGTGATGGTGGGTTTGGTACAGTTCGTTTATCAGATGGGACGAGCCTCTCTGCTGAACTCTCGGATGCAATCCAAGTTTCAACAGGTGATGTGACACTTGCGATACGCCCTGAACGGGTTGGTATTGCCCCAAGCGATAAGCAACTCAGTTTTGAAAGCCCTGATGACATGACGATTTTGGATGCTACCCTTGTCGAAAATCAATATATCGGTACAGATACACGCTTTACTGTACGCATCGCAGGAGATGTTGATTTAGTCGCACGGATTCAGAATGTCGATTATGAGTCTGCACCACAGATGGAAACAGGACAAGCAATTAAAGTATTCTGGCATAAATCAAGTACGACTGTTCTAGATAAGTAATAATAGTCATCGGTGGTGGATGAGACATTTAATAAATTCTTCCCGTTCCATAAACTTGGACTTCGCAAAAACCCATTCGGTGCTTTAACCCCTGATGAATGGGTTGCTGCCACTGTATTACCTCAAGTCATTCATGATATTCTTACTACAGACTTTGCACATCTACAGATTATCGGTGAGCGTGGACGCGGTAAATCAACCACGCTTCGTTGGTTATGTTATCACTTTGAATCGCAAGGGCAATTCACAGCTTATGAACGTCTGCCCCGTTGGCAATTTAACTATCAAACGGATATTTCAAATTTAGATTGTTTTGCACTCGATGAAGCGCAACGCCTATTTATCCTCAATCAACGACGACTTTTCCATGACATTCAGGCGAAACGCTTGATTATTGGCACGCATATTAGCTGGGAACGGGGATTTCGATTTTATGGACAACACCTGACCACCATTCATATTGCCGAGCATACAACCCGTGACCACATCCAACAGGTTTTGCAAAAACGCTTAAAAGTATTTGCCCTAGATAGCGATATTTATATTTATTTTGATGATTCTGCGATTGATTATTTATGGGAACAGTGGCGTGATAATCTGCGTGGGATGGAGTGGTTTCTCTATCATACGATACAAAAACGCAAGGATAGGGGCGCAATCACAGCCGACTATCTCAAATCCGCTGGAGCAGATTATAAAGAACCTCAGGGCTTATATTAGGATTTTACTCACCCCATTTATCGCGCAAGGATTGCCGTTCTTCATCATTGAAAAATTGAGTTGCGTATTGTGAATTATAGATGGTATCGAGATGTGTTTCAGGAAGTTGGATTTGATTCTTAAAGGCACGATAAATATCAGCATAATCTCGATTCGAGGCTTCATTCACACGCTCAATCTCAAAGGGTGGAATCCCCAGAAAATCTGAAACAGCATTTGCTTTGACACTGTCATCAGACTCCGTGCGTAAAATCAGCACATCGTAAATACCCTCGCTGAAACTTCCGTAGCGTTTATCGGTATCAAATGAGTGAGCATATACATCAACCCCAAGTGCCTGATTGAATTCGTCATGATACCAATTCAATTTAACCCTGTGTCGCCCATCATCAAAATAGCGTGTGCGGAATAACTCGCAGAGTTCATCTACACTCAGATGATTGTAAGCATCTTTTGCACCTGCTAGCCATTTGAGCTTATTGAAAAAATCCGAAATAATCAGGGACACAGGGTCACGGACAAGGGTAATCACTTTAGCTGGTTTCTGTGCTTGTAACACATGATTATATGTCCAGACAGTTGTCCCCGGTTGGTCTTTATCACGTATTTCATCCTTGTTCAGAGTATGGATATGAATGACAAATTCACCTGATTTATCCAAAGTGACATACAGACCTGTTGAGCCGACTCGCCCCGGTGTATAAATCAGAATCGGGGTTTTGTGATAGAGATATAGATTTGTATAAACCTTGAGCGCACGATTAATTTTATACGGTAGTTGTGACCAGTTCATGATGATTTCCGAGTTGTAAATGAGTATGAATTAGTTTGCCATAGTTAGCAAGATATGCAAGCCAGTGTTACTATTACATCAATGTGATAAGTGATAAGTGGTGAGTATATGGTCAGCCCGACAATAAGTGAACCAAAAGCCCGTGATTGCAAGTGTGATACCTGTGTTTGCCAAAAGCCAATTGATAAAAAAACAGGTTTTACTGTAAGCGAAGAATTCAAACGCTTTAATCAAAAGTACGATATGTTTAATCGCTCAGTATGGGATGATGAAGTTCGCTCGGACCGTGTGCGAAAATTCTTTGAATCTTATTTTACTGACCTCGCAGAATTTCGACAGGTAGAAGGGTTTCAACATCGCGATTATGCGCTACGAAACGCGGCATGGTATATTGCGGATTTCACAGCGGATTTACTCGAACAATCCGATGACCGTAAAGAAGGTTTCCTCGATACTTATACAATGTTCCGCGAGGGAGCGACCCGTAAAATTGAGGCAACCCCTGAAGAAAATTCAATAGATTTGAAAAGAGCAGCACGTTTTTTAGGTGCGGATGCTGTCGGCATATGTGAATATGACGAACGGTGGGTCTATACACATAATTATAGCCGACAGAATATGACCGATAAACCGATGGACTTGCCTGATGATTTACCAAATGTGGTTGTGATTGCCAATGAGATGCACCATCAAACCATAAAGACTGTCCCCTCCGCCCTAAGTGGTGCAGCGACAGGACAAGGATATAGCAAGGACATCATTGCCGTTTTATCCATTACACAATATATACGAAATCTTGGCTATCGTGCAGTTGCCAGTTTGAATGACACAGCTTTATCCATTCCCCTTGCTATTCAAGCGGGCTTAGGACAATATGGTCGTCATGGTCTGTTGATTACCCCAGAGTTTGGTCCACGCGTACGGATTGCAAAAATATTTACCGATTTACCCCTAAACCATGATATACCCATTGACTTCGGTGTAACTGAAACCTGTAATGTATGCCGTCGCTGTAGTGATGGTTGCCCTGTCAAAGCTATTCCATCGGCTGAACCTACTTTTGTGGATGATATTTCCAACCTCAAAGGTGTCAAAAAATGGACTGTGGATGCCAAAAAATGCTTCAAATTCTGGACGAATCAAGGAACAGACTGTTCGATTTGTATTCGTGTATGCCCCTATAACAAAGATTTTTCTAAGCCACATAATCGTGCATTACGTTGGATGATGAGTAATCGCTTACGTCATGTTGCCCTGTGGCTGGATAAGAAATTGAAATATGGAGAGCGTAAAAAAGCAAATTGGTGGTGGGCACAACCAAATGGATAGCATCTTAATGGATGTATAATTGTTTATTACAAAATAAATGAACTCTAAAACAAGGCAACTAGTTTATAATAAGTCTAATGATAACTAGCAATACTAAGGTAATCTAACTATCATGCCAGATTCTGATACCCGCCAAAAAGATTTGGAACAGACTCTACATAATGTAATGGAAATGCTTAAAAACAATCGGGAACACTTTTGGCAAATCGCGGAAGCAATACCTAATATTGTTGTGATTATTAATACATCAGGGGAAATAAGTTATGTTAACAATCATATAACCGATGCCTTTGGATATCATCCTGAAGAATTAATTCATAAATCTGTTGATATTTTAATCCCCCCAGATGTGCGTAAAAAACATTCTGCTCACCTTAAAGTATATTTCAAGAATCCTTCAAACCGCCCAATGGGCAAAGGCATGGAGCTTTTTGCTTATCATAAAGACCAGTCGGTATTCCCTGTCGAAATTGGTCTTGGGTATATATCCTTAGATGGAAAACCGCAATCTATCGCTATTATTACCGACATTACAGAGCGCAAACAAGCGGAAGAAATTTTACGTGAAAGAGAGCGACTACTTAAACAAGCGGAAGAGATTGCTCATATCGGTAGTTGGGAAGTCAATCTCGATACAGGGAAATGTATGTGGTCTGACGAGTTTTTTCGTATCTGTGGATATAAACCTCAGAGCCTAGTACCCTCTGCTGAGTTAGGGTTTACTATCATTCATCCCGATGACCGCGAGAAAGCCTCTCTTGCATTTGAAGAAACACAAAAAACAATGCAACCTTATAATATTGAAAAACGAATTGTACGCCCTAACGGAGACATTCGTTGGGTGAATTCACATGGGGAAATCATAGTTGATGAAGTAACGGGGCATCGTCACCTATCAGGTGTTTTTATTGATATTACAGAGCAGAAAGTTTCGCAAGAACGAGAATTAGAATTGCAGTTGGAACGGGAGCGTTTGCGCCTATTAACAAATTTCATCCAAAACATCTCTCACGAATTTCGGACACCATTGACGATCATTAATTCAACCGCACACTTAATGGCATATGCTGATGACCGCGAAAAACGCTTTGATAAAGCCGAGTTGATTCAACAACAAGTTCTACGAACATCAAGTTTGATTGATATTTTGTTAACGATGGTTGAGCTTGAATCCGACAAACCCATTGATTTCACACCCATCAAAATTGCAAATACAGTAGAAGCTGTATGTCATTCAATGCGAGAGAACTATGGCAAAACACGTCATATTATCTTTGAAAAGCCAATACATAGCCCAATTATAATAGGACATGCCATTTATATATTTGATGCACTGAGCCAGATTATTGATAATGCTTGTCGATATACCCCAGAAGACGGCACAATCACAATTATACTGGGACAAGATGAGGATACGATTTACATACGCTGTGAAGATACAGGGGTTGGGATAAAAGAAGAAGATTTACCCAATATCTTTTTATCATTTTGGCGTTACGATAAAGCGCACTATACTCCCGGTTTTGGTCTTGGATTGCCTATGGCAAAGACAATTATTGAAAAACATCATCATGGCACAATTGAAGTCGATAGCGTTTTGGATCAGGGAACAGTCTTTTTAATTCGTTTACCCATAGGTGATCCTAATGACAATAGAATCATAGGGAGATAAATTTTGAACTATCCCCCTATTCGATGCGCGATTAAATATTAATTCTGAGCATCCAGTAATTTAACACAATCAGGACAGACTGTTATTTCACTCACAGTCTCATACCCGACTCCTCCGTAATCATGCTCATGTTTAACTTTGCCTTCAGATTTGAAGGTGTTCGCAAATTTTCGCCACGGATAATCTTTGGGACGTGTTTCTACAACAACGCGATGTGCTTTTGTATTAGGTGGAACAATCGTTTGACAATTTTCGCATTTGTACATATCTCCAGCCAATAGGGTAGTCTCAGAGAACGGCTTACTTCCACTGAGGTTTATTTTTGTTTAATCAATAGAAATGTTAATAGACCGACAATGGACATCATGTAGGTTGGGTGGGGCGCGTATATTGTTATAGTTTAGATTGAATGGTTTTTCAGATGGGGAATATATAATTAGTTTTTGTTTTCTTAGTTTGTCTTCTCTTGTCACCTCCCACTTCTTTTGTAAAACTATGTTTATAGATACTTCGATTATAGACAAAATTTGGTATAGGACAATAGGAATTTGACAATGACCCCAACCGAAAAAGCTGACTATCTGGCTAGCATCCGTGCATCATATGCGATTTCTGCAATGGATGAATTATGGTATGCCATGACACAACTTGCAGATCTCTATATACACCAAGAAGAGACTCAAATTGCGTCTGATATTTTGGCATTTATACTGCTTCAAGATGATGTTGCAAGAGATATTTATGAACAAGCCGATGCGTTGTTTGACGCGTTAGAACGCCGAATCTGCCCGCGTGTTATTTGGGATGCTAAATCATTTGCCCATGATATGGATATTGAAGGGATGGTTGAGCATATCCTCGATATAGATGATATAGCAAACTGACGACTGGACTACGGTATTCATAAATGACTTGACCTCTAAAATCCCCTCGTGATAGGGTTTCAGTGCTATCTCGTATAGAAAGAGGTAAAATAACATGGTTACTCTACTTGATATGATTCGGTTTCGTCCTTTGCGTTGGATGATGACATTCGCATGGACAGTTTTTGTCAGCATCATTTTAATCCAACCTGAGCAAAACCCTGTGATTAGTACAGGGATTCCCCCAGGACCAATCACATTAGAACGTGAAATTCTGTTTACGACTTTGCATCTTATCGCTTTTGGCACAACTTGTGGGTTATGGTTTTGGGCATGGTTTGGACATGTCTCATTATCACAAAGTTTGCTCTTGGCAGTTGTGATAGCAATTATAATCGGGGCGGTAACCGAATATATGCAATCCTTCGCACCTGACCGCTACCCATCATGGATTGATTTTTTCACAAATTGCACGGGTGCATTGCTCATTGCACAATATATTTGGCGCAAACAAAAAACAATCACGATAATAAATAAAATGTAAAAACGCATTAAAAATGGAACTATAGTGCCATTTCGGATGTCTTTTAACATAGAATGATAAGAACAAATAAGGAGAAAACAAAGACATGCGACGTATTAACTTAGGTGTATTGACTGCAATTCTTATTGCGCTATTCGCTGGTATTGCAAGTAGTCAAGCACAATCTATCAATCAAGATTTAATTACCTTCCGTAATGGTGATTTATGGAAGTTCAATATTACAAATAACACAGCAACTCAATTGACACAGTGGGGCTATAACGGCGGTCCTGTACTTTCACCTGATGGCACTAAAATTGCCTATCTTTCAACACCATCAGAGTTAATTGATAAAGTAAATAATGGGACTCCACCATCATTTGCTGGGTCTGCGCCTGCTAATATTTGGATAATGGATATTGCGACAGAGACCTTTACCCGTGTTGCTGACCAAACAGGCTCAGGAGAATTAGGTTACTTACGGTCTGTCCCTGCATGGTCACCTGACAGCCGTAAATTGGTTTGGTCACAATTAGACCCCAATATCCAAGGATTTGACGAAGCCACGTTACAAATATATGACCTCAATACAGGCTTACAAGCGACCTTAGCACAAGATTTCAACATGGGCTTCCAGGATGGTGGAATCTGGATGCCTGATGTGTTATGGGGAGATGGTGGGATTGCGCGGATTCTATTTACCTATACCGAATCTAGCCGTACACCTTTTATATTTATGGAAATTTATAATCCAAACACAGGTAATCTGACACGTTACGACCTCGGCTATCAAGAATCACTTGGGAATTATGTGCGCGACTATATTTGGGTAAATCATCAAGGACGTAGTATGCTTGCACTTTTCAGTCAGGATAGATGGGAATTATTTGACCCTACTAATGGCGCACGAAGTCAACTTACAGCACCACCCCGTCTAAAAGCAAAATTTATTTCGGGTGGCTTAGAATTGATTCCTGTGACTGTTGCTTCGGACTCAGGTTCATCAGCCTTCCAATGGCAAGCAGTGATTGGACAAGCTGAATACAACACTGGATTGACCACTTTTAATATTGACCTCCATTCAACGCCAGCCATCTCCTTCGATGGGTCACAAATTGCTTGGCACAATGGCGACGGTGTTAGCACTTGGTCAGCGAATATCGGGCAAACAGGTCGTATCACTGAGGAACGCCAAGAACTTGGACAATACTATCTTGTCCCTGCTTATCAAAATGTTGCATGGGCACCAACAGAATGGGTAACTAGCGACACAACAGTGACCGTTCAACCCACCCCAACCCCCGTCGTAACAACCAATACCTGTAACTTGGCTCCACGTTTATCAGTAGGGCAAAATGCCGTTGTAAACCCAGGTCCTGCCAATCGTGTCCGCGTCGGTGCAACCACAAATTCAAGTATCATTGGCAACATTGATGCAGGTGAAGTCGTTTATGTTGAGCGCGGTCCTGTTTGTGCAAATGGGTTTTATTGGTATTTTGTACGGAATAATCGTATCTCTGGATGGACTGCTGAAGGGGGCAATGGAGCGTATTGGCTATCGGTTGATGTCAATAGTGCCTATTGCTTTAATAGCCCACCAGCTCGCTTAATAGCCTCTACATTAGGTGTCGTATTACCCGGTGAGCCAAATAATATCCGTAGCAACGTTGGGACGGATGGTACACAAGTTTTAGGCGTGATGCCTGCTGGTGCGAATTTCTCTGTGACTGGCACACCCGTTTGTGATGACCAAGGTCTGCGCTGGTATCCGATTCAATATGGTTCAACAACAGGTTGGACGGCTGAAGGTCAAGGTGGCGAGTATTGGATTGCACCAGCATCCTAATCTATAACTAAATCGCATTTTTGGGCGGGATACTTTGCTCCCGTCCAATAACATTCTGACCTACCCACACCTCTCTATTTCTCTTCAGTAAGGTTTTGATGTTTTGAAATAACGATAATCAATATTTGTACCGATACATGGATATGCAGTAAACTCAGACTATCATTATGTTTAGCTCTGGAGAAAATGACATGGATTATCGTATTTTAGGACGCACAGGTGTAAAAGTCTCTCAACTCTGTTTTGGAACAATGTCATTCGGCGATATTGCTGATGAAGCAGAGTCTGCAAGGATGTTCAATCGCTGTCGTGAGGTCGGAATTAATTTCTTTGATTGCGCCAATGTGTATGCAGGTGGACGCTCAGAAGAAATCCTCGGCGACTTAATTGCAGATTGCCGTGATGAACTCGTCATTACCTCAAAAGTCGCATCAGGCATTGGTGAGGATATTAATCAACGTGGTGCATCGCGTCGTCATATCCAACTCGCCGTAGAAGATAGTTTACGTCGACTCAAAACCGACCGTATCGATGTCTATTTTGTCCATCATTATGATGCCGATACCCCCGTTGAAGAAACCATGCGCGCCCTCGATGACCTTGTTCGTCAGGGTAAAATCTTATATCCTGCTGTCAGTAATTGGTCAGCATGGCAAATCATGAAAGCACAAGGCATCGCTAAATATGAAGGGCTTGCGCGCATCGAATGTCTGCAACCGATGTATAACCTAGTCAAACGCCAAGCAGAGGTCGAAATTTTGCCATTGGCAGAACATGAAGGCATCGGCGTTATCCCATATAGCCCATTAGGCGGTGGTCTATTAACGGGTAAATACACACCACAAGAGAAACCCGATAGTGGTCGCCTTGTCGAAAATGCTATGTATATGAAACGCTATGGGGTTGATGATTACTATGAAACAGCAGGCGATTTCACCGCACATGCACAAGAACGCGGACATCATCCAGCAACTTTAGCTGTGGCATGGGTTATGGCAAATCCAGCTATCACCGCCCCTATTATCGGCGCACGTAATCTGGAACAGCTTGAAGGCTCATTAGCGGCACTTAATGTCGATATGACACCTGAATGGTATGATGAGATTTCAGCATTATCCTATACCCCACCACCAGCTAATGATCGTCTTGAAGAAGTCTCAAAATGAATTGACCAGACATAAAAAATATGAGATAGTGATATAAACAGTCGTAATAATAAAAGGATAATCTAAACAATGAACATTGATTCGGCACTTCAATATCCGTTTAAGAGCATCGCAAAAGTCTTGACGATTGTGCTGATTTTCGCAACGGGTTTTGCATTCTTACTAGCTATGTTACTGAACTCGATTGATTTCATGGCTTATATGCAAGCCTTCGCATATTATATCGAGTATGAATTCATGCCAACACTCGATCCACCAAGTGGCATGTTTGTACCTGCAATTATTGGTCTCGTTATTTTAATGCTCGTGCAAGGTTTCTGGATTTCGGGTTATGGCATTAGTGTAATTCGCCACATCCTCGAAGGTTATGAAAAACTCCCTGCATTCGAGTTTGGTAAAAATATGATGGACGGTCTCGCTCTATTTTTTGCAAGCATCTGGTATGGTCTTGCATATTTGCCTGTCTTCTTTGTTTTCATGATGATATTGGGAATGACAAGTGCAAATGATGGCACTGCGGGCTTAGCAGTTCTAACATTTTGTGCAGGAATCATTGCTGCTATTCCATTCACCTTCTTGATGGGTTGGGCATACTTTGTCGGGATGGCACGTACAGCTGTAGATAATGACCGTAGCGCACTTTTCCAAATCCCAACCAACTTCGGAATTGCTCGTAAAAATGTCAAAGCCTGCTTAACTTTAACAGGTTTTCAAATCCTACTCGCAATTATCTTTGGCATAGCTTCACAAGGTGTTAATTGGATACTAGACTTTGTCAGCGATATTTTTGTCGGTAACAGTATTGATAACAACACATTTTTGGTCATTGTCATCATTTCATTAACTATGACTTTCACTGTCAACGTTATCCAACAGTTTTCCAGCTTACACCTTCTTGCACAGTTTGCAGAGAATATTGGTGTCATGGTCGGCTACGAAGATATATTTGAAGACCAAAAACGTCACTAAATAGCAACAAGCATTCACTTAAGAGCCAGTGTGTATATACCACTGGTTCTTTTTATTTCAGATATCAGCAACATTAAAAATTAACCCTTTTGTATCAACCTAAATTGTACATTTATACAAACTATGCGATAGTAAATGTATTCGCATTTAAGTTTGAGGAGTAACACAATGTCTTTTGGTGATGCGTTTGGGTATCCATACAAGAGTCTTGCAAAAATTGCGACAATTGTATTGGGTTTTACGATTCTCGTTGCGGTATTAGTTTCAATTGCAATCAATTCTCGTGATGGTAGCGGTCTTATCCTACTAACAGCAGGAACGGTTATCGCTCAATCTCTATTTTTAACAGGTTATGGTATACGAGTTATCCGTCATATTATGGATGGTTATGATCAGAGTCTACCTGCGATAGAGCTTATTGGTGATATTGGACGTGGGGTCGTGGTATCTTTTGCAGGGCTTATCACATTCTTACCACTTATTATATTTGCATTTTGTGGCGCATCAATGATGATACCAAGCTCATCAAGATATGGTGCAAGTCCCGAAATCGGTGGTTCAACGATTTTGTTCATTATCATCGTGATTCCATTTGCAGTTTACCTCGGATGGGGATTTATTGTCGGTATGATTCGTTATGCAAATGAAGAAGAAAGTGGTGCGATGTTCCAATTTGGTACAAACTTCGGTTATGTCAACAGCAACATCGGAGCATCAGCGGGATTATTCGGTCACAATCTCCTATTAGCTATCATTTATGGCATTACAACAACCATTATTAGCTCAGTCTACAATAATACAGTCACCAGTTCACTTACCTACCGTAGTGATCAAAATGTCATTATTGCTGTTTTGACTGTCGGCTATATCTTATCTATTTCACTCAGCCTACTCCAACAATTCAGCGGATTCCATTTGATAGCGCAATATGCTGAGCGTATTGGCATCAATCGCTTCCCTGATGATGAGAAAATGAAGTATTAATGATATAGACACAACTGGAGGAACACCATATCCTCCAGTCATCACTCAATCCAAACCCCAATTGTCCGAAAATAAAGATTGCCTTGACCTCAATTGTAATATTCCGTTATTTTGTGTACAATAAATAGAATAACTTAGTATAGTAAAAGTAGGTAATCGTGGCGCATAAAGTTTTGGTCATAGAAGATTTCGAGTTATTGCAGAAGATGTATGTGGATATACTCACTCGATTTGATTATGATGTTATCACTGCCGATAACGGACGTGATGGATTACGTTTAGCAACAGCAGAACATCCTGATATTGTTATCTTAGACATTGACTTACCGCAAATGTCAGGAATCGATGTTTTAAAACGTCTACGAGATCAATCTAACACAAAAGACCTGTCCATCATGATTATCACAAGTAATAACCACATTATACAAAGTGGTGCAGTCAATCAAGCGAATCTAACATTATTAAAACCAATCAGCCCAGCAGATTTAGTTGGTTTTGTCCAACGTTTGATACCACTAGATAAAGTCATCTAATCTATCAACTTGGCATCCTAAACAAATAAATCTAGGAATTGTTTGCCACGTTGAGATAAGCGATAAAAAACCCGTTTGCCACTACGCGAGGATTCAACTAAGCCTGCTTGATTCAATTTGCTCAGATGTTGAGAGACCGCCCCTGATGTAATATGCAGAAAATGTGCCAGTTCACCTGTACTACGTGGGGTTAACAAAGCATATAATACTCTTGCGCGACCAGCCCCCAATACAATTTGTAATGATTCTTCAGGGTCATCAGGTTCAGCATAATGCCACAATCCTGTTCCACGCGCGCCATAGATGAACATCGGTGTGTAGTCTCCACCAAACTGCCAATACAGATGGTGCAGTGAAAAAATCACAGGTACAAGATGCAAACCACGCCCAGCAATATCGTAATGATACCCTTCCAATGCACACGGATCTTCGTTAAATGGTCGCCAACCTTTATTCAAATGTAGACCCTCATCATCATATGAAATTTTATGGTGAATCCCATTAATCATATCGGGTGCGCCATATAGAGCTTGTTCACGCGCACGAAAGAGAATATCATTTTCCAAAATGGCTATCATCCGCGACCAGTGATGTTCTAATGTCCGCTGCCAATAAATCCGTAGTTCATCAACTAATGCAGAAATCGCCTCGCGTGGATTCGCTATCGCATGATTCAATAATTCTGTTTCACCTTTAAACCCCCTCATAAAGCGGAGGTGATCAATCACAATATCATCAGGGGTTGCACATAAGCGTTTGAGGTCTTCTTCAAAATCTACGCTGGGTGCTGTTGGTGTGGGTGTTAAAAAATCAGGGATATAGGAAGGGGTTGTAATAAGTGCCTGCATATAAGGTAATTCAACATCATGTAATGCCCGCAATGCTTCATCAATCCATGCTAAATATTGAGCAGGATAGGGAACAGACTTCGACAACATATGATAACTTGTAACAGCTTCCATCATTGGACTAAATGCAAAGCGCATTTTGGTAATATCTGTCGGTGTTATATTAATATCAATCATCAGACACGATTCACCTCTCGATTACGATTACCTCTACTATAAATAATATATGCTAATAGAGCGAGTAATTTAGTTTTTACTAAATTGATTCGGTTTCAGGCGTTACTGATTTATGGTGTAGCTATGTTGAGGCTGGGTAGAAAACACTTCTCCTGATACAGAGGTTTAACAATAACTTGCTCAGTCTCTGATATTCCATCAAGTAAAAGGATTGTCTCATGCACCATCATTATCCAAATTACTATGAAATTGAGAAAAAATATAGAGATGCAGACCTAGCTCGCGAATTAGAAAAGAGGTATTGGATCGAACAAGCACATCCTCCAAAGCGTAAGCGACGCTCATCTTCTCACTGGAGAACCTTCCTATCAAGCCTAATGAACTTCTTCCTCTAGGGCTTCACAGCAACAATCCGCGAATTGTGGTCAACCTCTTCTTCATGAAGAATACTCCATGTACTGAAGAGGTCTTGCAACTCACCCACCTCCAGCAAAAAAGAGGGGTTAAACTGTGGGACAATATCCAAATAACGCACATTATAGGTATCATAAATCACACGCCCACCAGACTGCACCGATGCTTTGATGGCATCAAATAAGTCATGCTTGAGGTATCGTGTAACAGCCACAATGTGATAGGTATCAGGCTTTAATATAATATCATCAACATCAACCTGTAACAGATTGATATTACGGATATTTTGCATGGTCATTTCTGCACGCGCACGTTTCAAGGCTGTACGACTAATATCCATCAAATCAACAATGTATCCTTGTTGTGCCAACCACAAAGCATCTTGTCCTAAGCCACCAGCCAAATCTAAAGCACCCAGCTTATCATCTAGATGAACTGGTGGTGTAAATTGTAATAATAAGGGGTTGGGATCAGGGTAATTATCACGCGAGCGTTGCTTATATACCTTATCCCAACGCACACGATCTTCTGCACTCATGTCTAGTCTTTCATTTGATTATTGTTATATCTACAATAGCAAAACATCATCAATATGCAATTGTTTTTCGGTAAGACTAACCAATTTCAAATTTCATCCTTCGAGTTTATCAGTTACATTCCCACTAGCATTGGCTTCTCGAAAGATAAATGACACTTGTAAACTTATACGTCCGAATGTAATCACATCCAGATGGCGTAATTGATGGATTTCTTTTGGACGAAAACGAAACCCATTAATTCCTGTCCCGTTGGTACTATTGAGGTCTTGTACCTCTAAGCGTAAATCACGTACACGAAGAAGAGCGTGACGGCGACTCACACCATGTTGTTCAACTAGAAAAGGTGTTAAATCAACATCGGGTTGGACAGGCAGGCTTTTATGACTTCGTCCAACCAGTAGCGGTTTATTTTGCTTCAGAATCATTTCTGTATATCGTCCAGACTCTATATCCGTTAAGCGAAGCATCATTTCCTTCATAAATTGGAAACATCCTTCAGGAATATCACCACTCTCAATTGTGCGTAAAGCAGGTTTACCAGTAATGGGTACCTTAGGACGATGTAGGACGGTTTCTTCCGAGGCTTGTTTAGGCGCAATATGTGCTTCGATTTCGTCAATGCTCAAAATCTTCATTTGTTGGGTGATGTCCGCAGGCGATTCATGGGATGGTGTTGAAGATAGATTTGCACCACATTCCAAGCAAAAATAATCTCCAACGCGGTTATTATAACCACAGTCCGAGCAACGAAGACCTGTTTTATGTTTATCTGTAATAGCCTTCGCAATAATTTTTTCCTCTTGATGTTTTTGTTCAGCGTCTTCTGCTTGTTGTCGTTCTTTATCGTGTTCTTCTTGCGTCTCCGCATCAGGGGGTAACAAACCAGTGGGTACGAGTGGAGACCTCTGAAAACGCGATGTGTAAGTCAAAGGTGAATCACACACAAGGCATACCTTCGCACTTGGAAGATTTTGATGTCCACAATTGGGGCATTTTATTGATTTAGGTTGACTGTCATTTGGTTGCGTCATATCACATCACATCTTCAGTTGATTTCCACTAAGACTATAACAAGAAAACCATTCCAAACAAATAATTTCGGCTAAACAGCTTTACGATCACCATGACCATCTAATATTTGTTTGAGTTTTTTCCATTCTTTAGTTAGTGTCCCTCGGAGAGTAAGACCGAAGAATGGGATAAACCATACTTGCCAACGGGTTCTAATTTCAATTATCTCGCGCACATTGGTCTGCTGACCGCGATGCTCAAAGGTAACTGTCCTCAAAAAAGGAAATCCCCAAAAAGACCCCTTCAACTCAAACTTCTTATTCCGATCATAGGCAACCACATCAGCATTCACAAAGCCTTTGCGTCCCATTAATGGGCGTGTCATAGCAACCATCGACCCGACTCGAATAGGGTCACCACTGGTGATACCAATTTGCGACACATTACGCCATTCAGCATCATAGGTAAAATCACCAACAAATTTAAATACATCAAAAACAGGGCGGTCAATTAAAATTTGATTTTCAAACGTAGGCATGGGGCATCAACTCTTCACATTAATATATAAATTATGCCCATTATAGCTTTCATTACAGAGGTTTCAAGAAAAGTTTAGATAATGCCAACCATGTACAAATATAAGAAAACCCATGTTGCCACCCAAACCAAAGCATCGATGCGGTCTAGGACACCACCATGACCAGGGAATAAATTAAAGCCTTTGACATAACTATCTTTTACATTGAAAAATCGTTTGAGGGCAGATTCAAACAAGTCTCCGCTCACAGCAAGAAATGGACCAATCACAAGCATTGGGATTAAAACCGGTTGGAATAAACCCGATATAGCCAAAATTAGGAAAGCAGGAATCCAAGCTCCCATAATCCCACCCACAGCCCCCTCGACAGTTTTATTGGGTGAGATGATTGGCGCAAGTTTGGTTTTGCCAAAAATACGTCCAAATACATAAGCAAAGGTATCTGTCCCCCAAGTAATCGCAAAAATGACCAATAGCCATACAACCCCATCATTAGGGATATTACGCACACTGACCAAAAATGCAGTCGGGAATGCAATATAAAGAATCCCACATAAGGTAATCCCAACTTGTGCCAATGTACGATAAAACTCTTTAGGCTGTCGTGAAAGTTCGAGAATGATTGTTAATACAACACAAGCTAACAGCGCAATTTGCCACAACCAATCGACATGGAAGAAAAATCCTAATACAATCAAAATACCTATCGGGATACCCGTCAACGAGCTACCCTGCATGGTTGTATCTTTTTCCATCACATAAAACTCTAGCATCCCAATACACATCACAGGTAAAAGCATCAGCAAAAATGGGATACCACCCAAAAATGAAGTGATGAGTGCAATAGGGAGCAAAATAATGGTTGTTATTAAGCGAAGCTGTAGATTTGTCATTTCTTTAGTTTGGTTAAAAAGTTGGTCGCTCATGGTTATCCCGC
>CAYGTY010000100.1:0-22371 GCA_964352825.1 uncultured Anaerolineaceae bacterium | reverse complement strand
ATCGTAGTCGCAAGTCGTTTTATCTAGGCTATCTGGTTTTTTACTATCATAGGTATAGTCGATATATTGTTTAGCCTGCCCGCTAGACTTATAAATCACTCATAAACTGGAATGTGCGGTCAGGGAATCCCGGTAAATTTTCGTGACCAAAATCGGGATAAATAGCCAGTGATTTCTCGGATGTGATTTTGTTGTAGGCTGCAAATTGGGTTGATGGTGGACAAATGGTATCCATGAGTCCGACTGCCATTAACACTTCTGCTTTAATCCGATTCGCAAGATGCTGCACGTCAATATAACCTAATTGTGTGAAAATGGCTTGTTCGCGCTCATGCAGTGGGTCATGATGACGGAAATAGGTTTGAAGTTCTGCATAAGCATCTTTGGCTTGATCCATTTCCCAGACCCGTTGATAATCTGTCAAAAATGGGAAAATAGGCGCAGAGCGTTTAATTCTGGGTTCAAGCGCACTACAAGCCAGTGTCAATCCACCACCCTGACTACCGCCCATTGCGCCGACACGATTTTCATTCACCTCAGGCATATCCATGATAATCCCAGCTAATTGCGCTGTATCAAGAAAAATATGACGGAAGAGCATGTTATGTGGGTCGCCATCTAAGCCGCGAATGATATGTCCGCGAAGAGTTTTACCAGCATGACCACCGACATCTTCCGATAGTCCACCCTGCCCACGACAATCGAGCGCAGCCACAACACATCCTTGTGCAACATATGGCAACTTATCAATCCAATTTCCCGAATTACCTGAATATCCATGAAATTGAACAATTGCAGGATGGTTATCTGTCATTTGTTTCGGGCGCAGTAACTTGGCATGAACGCGCGCACCCTTCACACCTGTGAAATAAAGGTGGAAACACTCTGCATAACTGGTCTGAAAATCAGCAGGAACAAGCTCAATTTGTGGGTCAACTGCTTTCATCTCTGCAATAGCATCCGACCAGTAGCTATCAAAATCATCTGGCTTGGGGTTTGTTCCTTGATAGTGTTCGAGTTCCTCAAATGGCATATCAAATGTTAAAGGCATAATATTATTCTCCAAATTCAAATTATGCTTATATTGTCTCTATTTCTGGCGAGATATGCAAAAAACGACCTTTTTCAATTACATCAATATAGATTATTGTTCGTTGGACAAAATAAATCGTAGTATCATGGACGCAGGTAACATACTTATTTCAAGAATATGTTAGGAATTGATAGATGGCAAAAAAACGAGGATTTTTAACAGTCGAAGAGCTTGCTCAAAAAGTTGAGAATGAAGAAATCGAGACAGTCGTTGTTGCATTCAGTGACCATTTTGGACGTTTAATGGGGAAACGCTTTGATGCAGAATACTTTGTAGAGGATGCTATCAAACAAGGTACACATGGTTGCGATTATTTGCTGACAGTCGATATGGAGATGGAACCTGTCGCAGGCTATGAGTTCGCAAATTGGGAGCTTGGATATGGTGATTTTCATTTAGTTCCTGATTTATCGACGCTACGGATTGCAAGCTGGCTGGATAAAACCGCGTTGGTTTTATGTGACCTAGAAAATGAAAGAGCGCACGAACCGATTCATGTCGCACCACGCTCAATATTGCGTAATCAACTGCAAAAACTGGCTGAACTCGGTTATGGTGCAAATGGCGCATCAGAACTCGAATATTATGTTTATGAGGACTCCTATCGCGATGCTCATACCAAAGGATATAATGGGCTGACCCCTATGGGATGGTATATTGAAGATTATCATATTTTACAGGGCACACGCGAAGAAAAATTTACAGCACACGCGCGCTATCACCTCAAACATTCAGGCATCCCTGTCGAAACATCAAAAGGCGAATGGGGGCTGGGGCAACATGAGCTAAATATCCGTTATGCCAGTATCCTGAAAATGGCAGACAACCATTCCGTCTTTAAACAATGCCTCAAAGAAATCGCGGAAACCCTCGGATATAGCATCACATTTATGGCAAAACCCGCTTCTGGTCAAGCTGGCTCAAGTTGTCATATCCACCTCAGTTTAGTTGCAGATGATGTCAATGCTTTCGCTGGTGAACAACAAATAGGACCTGTCGAAGGGTCGGATATTTTTCGTTGGTTTTTGGGTGGATGGATGAAACACACACCTGAGATGATGGTTTTTTATGCCCCGACGATTAACTCCTATAAACGCTATGAAGACGGCTCATGGGCACCTACACGGATTGCATGGAGTTATGATAATCGTACAGCAGGTTTTCGGGTGGTCGGCAAAGGCGATAGTCTAAGAATCGAATGCCGTATCCCAGGGGCGGACTGTAACCCCTACCTTGCCTACTCTGCCGCATTGGCTTCTGGATTAGATGGCATCATAAACAAAATCGAGCCACCTGATATTTTTGAAGGTGATATTTATGAAGCAAGCCACCTTCCTCGTGTCCCATATACACTTGAACATGCAGTTGATATTTTCGAAGCTAGTGATTTTGCCAAAGAGGCATTTGGGGCTGAGGTGGTTGAGCATTATTCACACTTCTACCGTACCGAAATTACAAACTTTCATCAGTCTGTAACCGATTGGGAACGCAAACGCTATTTTGAGCGAATCTAAGTATCGTTTTTATGACAGTTTTTCTGTACATTTTATGGCTTCAAGATGCTATTGATATTTAAATTTACAAAAGGATATAAGACATGATGCGTTTAGAAAATAAAGTCGCCCTCATTACAGGGGGTGGCAGTGGGATTGGTTATCAAACATCAATTTTATTTGCACAAGAAGGTGCATCCGTTGTTGTGGTAGACATCAATGACGAAGCAGGTAATAAGACCGTCCAAGATATTATCGACAATGGTGGACAAGCCACTTATGTTCATGCTGATATTTCCAAGTCTGAAGACTGCCAGAATATGGTTCAAGTTGCGGAAGACACTTATGGCAAGTTAAATATATTATTTAACAATGCTGGGATTAGTCATGCAGAAGATGATGATGCAATCAATACCAGTGAAGATGTCTGGGATTTAACAATGGACATCAATGTGAAAGGTGTATTCCTCGGTTGCAAATATGGTATCCCTGCCTTACAACGTGCTGGTGGCGGTAGTATTATCAACACAGCATCGTTTGTCGCTGTATTAGGGGCTGCAACACCTCAATTAGCTTATACTGCAAGTAAAGGTGCAGTCTTATCCATGTCACGGGAATTAGCTGTCATTCATGCTCAAGAAGGAATCCGTGTGAATGCTCTCTGCCCAGGACCACTACGGACAGAACTCCTCATGAAATACTTGAACACCGAAGAAAAGAAAAATCGCCGTTTAGTTCATATCCCGATGGGACGCTTTGGTGAAGCAGAAGAAATTGCAAAAGCGACCTTATTCTTGGCATCAGATGAATCATCATTTGTAACGGGAAGCACCTTCCTTGTTGATGGTGGTATTACCGCTGCCTACGTCACACCTGAATAGGACAATAGTGTATGTCACAAATTCAAAAAACAATTAGTCCAATTGATGGGTCGGTCTATGTCGAGCGTGAATTGGCTTCGGCGGATATCATAGAACGGACGTTACAACAAGCAGTGGAAGCACAACAGCAATGGCGACAAGTTGCTTTGCAAGAGCGTATTGAACTCTGTTCTAAGATGGTGGATTACCTTGTCAGTAAGGCTGATGCTTATGCTGAACAATTGACTTGGCAGATGGGTCGCCCCATAAAATATACACCCTTTGAAATCGCGGGTGGGTTCAAAGAACGTGCTCAATATATGATGTCGATTGCAGAAGCAAACTTGGCGGATATTCAAGTTGAGCCACAAGATGGTTTCCAACGTTTTATTCGTCGTGAAGCCCTCGGTGTGGTGCTTGTGCTTGCCCCTTGGAATTACCCTTATCTAACAGCCGTCAATTCGATTATTCCTGCAATCTTATCGGGTAATAGTGTTATCTTAAAACACTCTGACCAAACCCCATTGGTTGCCGAACATTTTTCCGAAGCCTTTGATGCTGTTGGATTACCCAAAGGGGTATTTCAGTATCTTCACATGACCCATGATGATGTCGCAAAGGTTGTTCAAGATAGTCGCATTGACTTTATCGCATTTACAGGTTCTGTTGGTGGCGGACATGCTGTTCAACAAGCTGTGAGTCAACGATTTGTTGGGACAGGCATGGAATTGGGTGGAAAAGACCCTGCTTATGTACGGTCTGATGTTGACCTTGAACATGCAATTGCAAATGTGGTTGATGGTGCATACTTCAATTCAGGACAATCTTGTTGTGCCATCGAGCGCGTATATGTTCACCGTGATGTCTACGATAATTTTGTTGATGGCGCAGTGGAATTAGTCAAACAATATCGCTTGGGTAATCCTTTGGATGCGGATATGACACTTGGTCCACTCGTGCGTACTCGTTCGGCAGACTCTGTTAAAGGTCAAATTCAGCAAGCAATTCAACAAGGTGCGAATGCTTTGATTGACCCTACCCTATTTGGTGATGTTCAGACTAATTCACCTTATCTACCACCACAACTCCTAACCCATGTTACCCATGATATGGCGGTTATGCGTGATGAGACATTTGGTCCTGTGGTTGGGATTATGGCTGTTGATAGCGATGAAGAAGCGATTAACTTGATGAATGATAGTCGATATGGATTAACTGCATCTATTTGGACAACCAATTTAGATGAAGCTGTACAAATCGGTAATCAAATCGAGACAGGCACAGTCTTTATGAACCGCTGCGATTATCTTGACCCAGCACTAGCATGGACAGGAATTAAGGATTCAGGACGGGGTTGCACCCTATCATCACTAGGGTTCGAGTATTTGACACGACCCAAGTCATTTCACCTCCGTATTAAGATTTAAAAGATTATATCGAATAGAAGAACTTGGATAATTGCTAGGTTCTTCTATTTTACTTAAATTAGATTTCGTCTAAAGTTGAAGCCAAGGCTTGAATAAGTCTTAGATAATTATTCCCCGGAGTAATTTGCCCCAATACCGTTGCCCGATGTGCGCCTGTAAAACAGGGTAATGCGCCAACACGTCCATGCCATGTTTCATAGGCTAAGACAGCAAAGACAAGCGATTCTTTAAAGTCACTATCAATCCCAATATCTTCATGGGTAATGACCATTGCAGGTGAAACGAGTTCGGCTAACATCTCAATCATGACAGGATTATGTCGCCCTCCCCCACCGAGGATGACTTCCTTAATTTGGGCAGGCGCGAATCGTTGATAGGCATCCGCAATATTGGTTGCAGTTAATGCTGTTAAAGTTGCTATAATCTCATAATCATTCAAGCCACGCGCATGAGCCTCTTTAATTAATCGTTGGGCTGCCTCTGTACCGAACATTTCCCGCCCTGTGGTTTTCGGATAATCGCGCTGATAGTAGGGATGCTGCAATAAATCATCCAGCCAAACTTCATCAATACGCCCTTGCCTTGCTAGTCGTCCATCACGGTCATAGGTTTGCTGACCATCTGTAAATTGTCCGACTGCAACATCAAGTAACGCATTCCCAGGACCTGTATCAAAAGACACAGGCTGAGTTCGTGTATCACTCAGAGGTGGTAAAAATGTGACGTTCCCCATCCCACCAATATTTTGGATGGCTCGCCAATGGTCTGAATGACGCAATAATAACCAATCAATATAGCTGGTGAGGGGTGCGCCTTGTCCACCGACTGCGACATCACGCGCTCGCATATTATTAACGGTCGTGATACCTGTACGCTCTGCAATAACTGAGGCTTCGACAATTTGGAAGGATGCACTGACTTGACCATTGGGTAAAACATTATGCCAGAGGGTTTGTCCATGTGAGCCAATTAGGTCAATGTCTTCGGGTGTCATATCCAATGCGTCTATTAGGTCGAGGGTAGAGTCTGCAAATATTTCTGCGAGATCAACATTCAATTGTGCAATCTCATCGACACGACTTTTTTCAATATCACAGCTATCGAGAATTCGTTGTCTCATTGTACGGTCGTAGGAATACGTTTTCCCAGCAATGAACTCAACCCTCATATTGCCTGGGTCACCTACGATCTTATAGATAGCAACATCAACACCGTCGGCAGATGTACCTGACATAAGTCCGATAACATTCATTTTTGATTATCCTTCGTTTTAACATCATAAAGCTTTCTGAAGTATCGTCATATTATAGGGGATGAGGAATGATACGCAAAGAAAATGTTATAAGCTAATAAGCTTGTCCTTGACTCTCACGTTGCGTAAGGCTTTAAAATAACTCAGAAAGGAGTAGATGATGCTTAAGATTGGTGATTTTTCTCGCATTGCAGGGGTTTCTGTACGCTTACTACGATATTATGAGGAATTGGGTTTATTTAACCCTGCTTATATTGACTCTGTATCGGGCTATCGTTATTACGAATCCGCGCAAATTATCAACCTCAACAAAATTCTAGCACTGAAAGACTTGGGCTTAACCCTTCAAGAAATAAAACTCTATATCGATGAGGAAATCTCTCGTGATGAGTTGGCTGGAATGTTGAAGTTGAAGAAATCTCAAGTTTATCAGAGTATCGAAGATGAGTTATTGCGGTTACGGCGTATTGAATACCGCTTAAAACAGCTTGAAGAACAAGAAATGCCTTCAACCAAGGATGTTATTATCAAGCCGATTGTTGCACAGCAATATTTATCCATAAGAGACCACGCACTTCCTATCAACGACTTTAGCAAGTTACTCGGAAATCTTATGATGGCTCTAAGCAGTACAACTCAAAAACCATCAGGCACCATAACCATACTCGAACACAGCCAAACCTTCCCTGATGAGACATTTGACCTCGAAATCGGATTTGCTCTACCTCTAGATAAATCACAAACCAATCAATCTCTTGCTCTCGATAATCATCATGCACTGTCTCCGCGTGAACTCCCTGCAATCAATCAAATGGCAACGCTACTTCATATTGGACCTTGGGGGTCGGGTATGCAAGCCTATCATGCTTTAGGGAGATGGATAGAGGCGCATGGATTCGAGATTTGTGGCGCAACTCGTGAAGTCTATCATGAAATGGCAATAACTGAAGATGGCAATAATATTGTCGAATTTCAATTACCAATTCAATCTGTTGAAAGGTTAATCATATGAAAAAATTACTCTGTTTTTTGTTTTTATCAGTTTTAGTCGTACCAATAAGTTTGGCTCAAGAGGATAGTATCGATTGGGACTTAGTCTCAGAAGACGCTATTTCTGAGTATGGTGAGGTAGGCTCGTGGAATAGTATCTATAACGAACCGGGGGCAGTTATTTATTATGAAGATCAATATCATCTCTTTGTCAATGGATATAAGGGATTCCCAGCAAATACAGGAATTGGCTACCGGGTATCGAGCGATGGCATCAATTATGAATGGGCAAGTGAAGAACCGCTCTTTAGCCGTGATGATGTTATCGGCGACCAAGTTGCGATTGCTGTTACAGATGTAGTTATTCTGGAAGACGGAACATGGGTACTCTACTTCTATAATTTCAATTCGGGTAATTGGCCGCATGTTCAAGGCACAATCGGACGAGCAACTGCTGATGAACCGCTTGGCGAATGGGTGATTGATGAAGACCCTGTATTAGTTGCAGGTAATGAAGGGAGCTTTGATGAGGAAGGTGCAACCTTCGCTTCGATTACAGCAATAGATGATGGGTTCGTTATGTACTACATTGGCGAAAGTGGCACTGGGTTAGAAAGCCTCGGACGGGCGACCAGTGTTGATGGCATTGTCTGGGAAAAAGATGATGAACCCGTTTTTGAACTTGACCCAGAACAAGGTGAAGGGATTAGCTTTGTTGTAAACGAAGTGATATTTGATGGTGAACAATGGATTATGGCTTATAAGAGTCAGCGTGCGGCAATTGGTTTTGCATTTAGTGATGATGGAATCACTTGGGAGCGTTATGCTGATAATCCCGTTTTAAAATCCAGCGATGTTGACGGTATAAATTCTATTGGCTACATCTCCTTGATGATGACTGATGATGGTGAATATTACCTCTTCTTTGAAGGAAATGTCGGCTCAAAAACCCAGATTTATAGTGCAACAGTAACATTACCAGAGCAGTAAGCATATAAGTAGATGCGGATGTATCATATGATATCTCCGCTTCCACCCTAAAATTTACTCACTTCTACAAAGTGTTAAGAATTTATATGTCTGAAAAGGTTGTGTTTGATATTTCTAACCAAGTAGGTGTTAAGATTCCGATATAATATAGTCATACTTGATTATATAAGGTTAAATATCACATGCCCTACTCACTCAATTGGTATATCGAAAATGAAATAATTTATCTCCATTATTCAGGTGAAGTTACAAAAGATGAACTTTATGAGAGTCTAATGGAAAATAAGCGCATGGTAGATAATAGCCCGCGTGAATGGGTTCATTTGATTAGTGATGTTGGTGATGTCACAACACCTCTATCACCTAAACATTCATTAGATGTAGTACGCAAGATTGGTGACTCCCCGAAAGGTGGCTGGACCTTGGTTCTTCGTGAACAGTCAGTTATCATTAAGATGAGTGTCGCATTTGGTACGTCTATTTTTAAAACACGTACACGTACATTTGATACACTCGAAGAAGCTGAAGCATTTTTGAAAGAAAAAGATACAAATATCAATTGGGATGCAATCGATAAATCGGTTCTTATGACATAATAGCTTGGTGAAGATTGATAGTGTTATATTGACATTAAAGTTGAATACATTCATACTCCTAGTCTAAATAAAATGCTCATTAGAAAGCTCTTTTATGATAGACAATCATCGTATTCAACCTGCTTCATTATTACATCATCTACCCCAATCAAGAACAGATTATCCAACATTTTTTGATTTACTCTATACATTTCAAGACCGCTTCCAACATATTGAACCGTTGGTTGAATCTTTTATTCCAGAGAATGGTCGATTTGAACGCCTACGGGAAGATGCAAAAAAGTTAGAAGCACAAAATCCCAATCCATCAAAACGCCCACCCCTCTTTGGTGCGCTTGTTGGTGTGAAGGACATTTTTCATGTGGATGGGTTTGAAACACGAGCAGGCACTCAAGTCCCATCTGAGTTATTCAGAGGTGACGAAGCCACAATTGTCTCAAAACTTAAAAATGCAGGCGCGTTAATTGCAGGCAAAACTGTCACAACAGAATTCGCATATTTTGAACCCGGACCAACACGTAACCCCTATAATTTGTTGCATACCCCCGGTGGAAGTAGTAGTGGCTCAGCCGCCTCTGTCGCAAGTGGTTTAGTTCATGTTGCTATCGGCACACAAACCGTTGGCTCAGTGATACGTCCTGCGGCATATTGTGGCATTGTTGGATATAAGCCGTCATATGGTCGCATTGATGCAACAGGTGTCATTCATTTTTCACGCTCGGCAGACCATGTGGGTCTATTTACGCAAGATGTTGCCAGTATGGCATTAGTCGCATCGGTGGTGGTTGAAGACTGGTCAGACGACAATATATCAACAGACCGTCCCACCCTCGCAATACCTGAAGGTGCTTACCTTCAACAATCAACTGCTCTAAACCCCTTCACAGATCAAGTCCAGAAACTAGAAGATGCTGGCTATACGATTAAAATGATACCGATATTTGATGATATTGCGGTCATTGATGATTATCATCAAGATATGATTGCAAAAGAGTTATCAATGGAACATGCAGATTGGTTTAAAGCGCATCATGACTTATATCGTCCTCGTACAGCAGACCTGATTCGGAAGGGGCAGACAATTTCCGATGAACGCCTAGAGGCAGGGCGCGAGCATCGCTTCACCTTACGAGATAAAATCGAGCAAGTCATGGATGATCATGATATTGACTTATGGATTTGCCCGCCTGCGCCTGATGTCGCACCAGAGGGAATCGCGGCAACAGGAAGCCCTGCAATGAATATGCCGTGGACACATGCAGGTGTTCCTTCAATAACTGTTCCAGCAGGATTTGGACAAAAAGACCTACCCCTTGGTATGCAACTTTGCTCACGATTCGGCTATGATGAAGCCCTCATCCATTGGGCAAATGACATAGAAGCTATTTTGAAATAGCCTCTATAGCATTGTCAGTGTGCAAATGAATATCACATAATTCTTTAATCGTATACTGGATGCAGTCTTGGGGTGTAATGGGGTCAACAATTCGATTGTTTTTGATATACTCAAAAACGACCTCATCGTTTGGTGGTACGACATCCCAAATTTCAAGGTCACCAAATACAGGTATAAAACTATGATAAACCCCTGTATCATTAACTTCAACGCGGATAATCGGACTTTCATATGAGACCACACCATCAATTGCGAGAACATCCATATCCCAATAGAATACATTAGCATCTTCCCCTGACGATATCATTAGTGTATAAGGATTTGATTCACTATCGACAGTAACAACAGAGTCAACCGATAAAATTTGTTCGGTATGCCCAGATAACAAACCTAATTGTTCACCCGTTGTATAATCCCAGATCACAATATCTCTCCCATTGTAAGCTGTAACAACCCAATTTTTATTCTCAAATACATGTAAAATCATGGATGTTTCAGATAAGTCATAACGGCGTATAATTTTATTTTCAGCAAAATCCCACTGTACAAGCTCGCCAGCCCGTGTAGTTCCAAATAAAAATTCTTGATTGGCTGTTAATGCCACACGGATTATCATGTCATCATCTGAACCTGTCAAATAAGTCTCGATAATCTGACCATCTAGCATATCCCATAACATGACACCACCAAGCCCACCTGTGATTGCATATACGCTGTCATCATCCCTTGTAACAAATTCGGCATCATGCAATATAAATTCAGGCTCAATCTCTTGGACAATAGACTGCTCAGCTAAATCCCATAGTATGAATTTAGGTTGTAGATTACGGTGCGTTGGAATGGCACGGTTTGGTGCAGTGAAAGTCAGTGCATAGCGACCTGTATCATCAATGACAACATCAATGGGTTTAAGCTGATGAGGCGTATCCCATTCACTTATCAAGTCACCCGAAACAATATCCCAAATAGATAAGGTTACTTGTGTTCTATTTGTATATTCAAAGTCCCCATCAAATACAAGTAACTGATTTGTATCGTTTGATGCTATGGGGAAAAACGTCGCTATCATATCAGAATCAAAATTAGGGAATACCTGCACTAAATCAGGAAGTTTATTGGTTAAGTCCCATATCAAAATTCGCCCATCTTCCAAGCCAAATACAGCCTTTGTACCGTCAGCATTCAATGCAGTTGATACCAGCAAGGTATTGGGTTCTTGTAAAATATCATTCAAGTCTTCAGCTTCAACAGCCCAATCGATAAAAACACCCCCAGGTTGTATCAGTACCAAGCGACTTGCATCCTTGGCTAAAGCAATATCAGCAACGGGTTCAAAATTCCAACTCAGTTCTTCCTGATCTAATTCATCCTCTGCGATTTCCCAGATAAATACTGAGCCAGACCCAACATTGGTGACCGCCCGCTCACCATCTTCACTGATAGCCACTTGATATGCAGGTCTTCGAATATTACTTTCTAATTCAAAGATCTCAATCACTTCGCCTGTAAGGGTATCCCACAATACTTGCGATCTATCCATATAGAGTGAAATGGCATATTCACCATTCCCGCTAATGGCACTATCCCATAAACCACTGGCATGAGGAGCAACATTATTAACCTCTTGATAGGTCTTCATATCCCAGATAACCAAGCGGTCTTCATCAGTATCAATATCAGAGCCATTTGAACCTAATAGATAGTGTCCATCAGCACTGATTGAAAGCCGATTATACCCCTGTGGTAAAGCAGATAATCGTTGGATAATATCACCTGTTTGAATATCCCATATCAACACCTCACCCAAAATTGATGCCGAATATGCCTGTGTAGGAGGATTAAGCTCATTCTCAGACGGCACGAAACCTAATGATGTAATCGGGGCAGTATGTCCTTCAAATGAAGTCAGTAATACACCTGTTTTTGCATCATGGATCCGAACATAGGATGGTGGTAATTGAGTGTAATCTATGGTCGAAAAGTCGGCTGGTTCAGAGAATAAAACCGAGGTGAGCTTTCTACGTTCTTCAGGTGGCAGATATTGGTCAATAATTTGTAAATAATCAATACCCTGAGCACTCGCAATGAAGTTCCCGTCATCTGATAGCGCAAGCTCATAAACTGGGAATTCCCTCTCTGGATGGATAATATGACTAATCCCTGCCCCATAAGCAATTGTGAAAAGGGAGTTAAATGCAACATGCGACTCCTCATCCAGCTCCACAGCCTCTAATGCAAAAGCTAAGGCTAGATTATAATCGCCATCGCTTAATGCCTGCTCGGCTGTTGTTGTAAATGCGGAACTGTAGGCTCGTTGTAAGCTTCGTTCTGCGTTTTGCTGAGATTGAACTGCATTATCCCGTTGCTGAATAATACCGATAGTTAATGCTCCACCACCAATGGATACAATCAAAATGAGTACCAAAATTACACGTAACCGCTGGCTTGCCCGATGCATGAGTTGCATTTCTTTTGCTTGCTGTAGCTTTACATGCTGCTCTTCTTGCTCACGCTCTTGAATACTGGCTTGAATATAGGCGATTTCATCTTGTGAGATAACAATATTTGTCGAGTCTGCCCAATGTTCAACTTGTGCTAGGCGATTACCTCGCAATAGATAGCTACTATCTTGTTGATTCTCTTTCCAATCAGCTACTTCTGATGCAATCAGCCGTTGCAAGCGTAAGTCGTCACGGCTTGTATCTAACCAAATCTGGAATTGTCGCCACTCGCGGATGAGTGCCTCATGGGCAACTTCGACTGTTGGTTCGCGGGTTTCGGGGTCATTATCAAAGGTCAGCAAACGGTATCGACTAAAGGTGTTCATTACCGCTTCGAGTTGTTCCATCTTGTCGGTAATTGGCTGTAACTCAGAAAACCGCGCGCGACGGCGAGTATCTTCAACACCTTCACCTAAGGTTACCAAGCGCAAAAATAACTGGCGTGCAATCACTCGGTCTTGGTTGCTCAAGGCTTGATAAACCTCATCGGCTCGTCGTGCTAATGCACCGCGTACACCACCACTATCACGATAACTTTTTAGGGTTAACGATAAATCATCACGGCGATTAAATAACTCGGTTAATGTATATTGCAAAAGCGGTAATGCTCCGGGTTCGGACTTCACATCACCAATAATTTCGGCAATTAGCTCAGGCTCAACGGACAAACCTATATTTTGCACGGGGGCAACAATCACGCGCTCTAGCTCTGCTGTGCCTAATGGTAAAATAACTTCTGTGCGTTCTTGAATCAACTTCCCAAAAGCTTCATAACGCAATGGACGGTCATAAAAATCTGCCCGTATCGTAATGATAATAAGGATATTTGAATTACCTGTAATGGTTGCTGTCAATAAATCTAAAAATTGCTGACGTGCCTCTTCACTTTTGACTTGTGTAAATAATTCTTCAAACTGATCAATGAATAATAGGAGCTTATGTTGAGAATCTCCGACTAAGGATGGCACAATTTGGTTCAGTGCATCGACATTATGAACTAGCTCCTCAGTAAAGTCTTCCACAGGTGTAATGGCAATACTTTGTAAAGCCAATACAAGATTCTGGAAAGGCTGTGTTCCCGGTGTCATCGACGCGAAGTACCAAGAATCAGCACCTGTTATCACCCCAGCCCTCAACATAGGTAGCAATCCAGCATAAATAACACTCGATTTACCACTTCCACTCGGACCGACGAGTGCAAGAAAACGTTGATGGATTACATCTTCTGACATACGTTCAATCAAGCGTTTTATGAGGTCAGTCCGCCCAAAGAAACGACGACTATCAACCTCTGAAAAGGGTCTTAACCCGACGTAGGGATTTATCAGTTCATCAATAATAGGAATCGTTTGTGTAATATCGGCTAAGCTACCAATTGGCTGAACAATTTGACGAAAATCATTTGCAAATAAACGAATGTCAGTATAGCGATCATCAGGGTCTTTTGAGGTTGCCCGTTGTAACACCATATCTAGTTCAGGGGGAACATTAGACCGAAATAGAGAAATAGGTGGCATGTATTGAGAAACATGAGCTTGGGCAAGGCGTTTCATAGTTGAACGGTCAAATGGATACTCACCTGTTATCATCTGGTAAGCAACAATCCCTAAGCTATAAACATCCACAGTATGTGATTGTTCTTGCCCTTGAATACGCTCTGGTGGCATATATAACCACGTCCCAACCAGATTAGCATAATGATCTTCACCAACCGTAATGGCTAAACCAAAATCACTTAAATATGTACGCCCCTCATTATCTAATAAAATGTTGGCAGGTTTAATATCACGATGGGCGACTTGATTACGATGTGCTGTCCACAAAGCACTGGAGATATTATCCAGAATATCAGCAACACGATGAAGGGATAATTGACCCTGTGCCATTTCTTGTTTAAGTGTTCCGCCCCGTAAATAACGCATAACAAGATATGCACCATTAGGGTCACGCCAATAATCAAATAAAGGCGTAATAAAGGGATGTTCAAGCCGTGCAACAATTTGGGCTTCTGTTTCAAAGTTGCGGATGAAGTCGGGTTGATTGGCATACTTCGGCATAATCACTTTAATAGCGACTTCGCGCGATATTGTTGGTTGATAGGCACGATAAACTTCACCAAAGCCCCCCTGACCAATACGTTCAACGAGTTGATACCCTTTAATTTGTTTATCCATGTCCAAATGATTCCCCAATCTTGCATGGTTTTATTATGAATTGATTATATCTGAATAATTAACATAGGTCGCTCTATTGGAAAAGATTTAAGGTAAATTTTAACTTAATGCTGATTCACCACGGATTTGATTGTTGTTCCATGCGCTCAATCAGATATTTTTCAGGTGAATCATCAGACAATTCCTCGCGTTTAATCACAGGAATATATCCATTTTGATATATTTCTTTAAACAATCGCATTCTATCGGTAACAAAATTAGGCTCATTGAGGTGGAGAGCATGTTTTTGGAATTCTTCGCTAAATGCAATTCGTTTATGGGCAGGTATCGCATAAGTTGTCCCACCCCATAACATATGCGATAGTAGACCTAGTGCATAATCACCTGCATCAGGTATGTTCCATGTAATAAGATATTTTTGGGCGCGCGGATCTAAAACCAAATGACGGTTAAACATGCTAATTCCAGGACCACAAGTATCCGTCTTAATTAAAGTCGTCACTTTGGGGTCAAATAATGTCGCCGACACATTTGATAATTGACTATCTGTCCAGTCTGTCCACAGCATATTCCAACAAGAGATAATATCGTTCACCCCTAAGCCCATCAAGGTGTCATACATCTCCCGGAGCATTGTATGATCACAAAAGTAAATATCATCATCTAAAAACAATATCGTGTCATAATAGGCAAAGTAAGCAATGCCATAACGAAAGTAAATCCGCCAATTGTAGCGCGTATTAATGACCTTAATTTCTGGGTATTGCCGTAGAAGTCGCCCGATTTTTGTCCACAATGTTGGGCGCAAATTTACCTTATCGGAATTATTGACAACGATAATTTCAATGGGAATATCACCCATTTGTTGATTAAGGAGTGATGTTAGATTCTGATGTAAGGAAATCATACGCTGGTATGAGGTTACAATAATGCTGATACCGGGGCGACTTTGAACTACACTCATATGATATTTTAGTCCTTGTAGATGATAATTAGAGAGTCGCCATCAAATTTTCGACTTGATTCGGTTCGGCAGACACATCGATAAACTTACCATGACCGACACAGATATACTTCGGTTGATATTGCATCGCCTGACGTACACTATCTTTAGCGATTTGTGTATTCCATGTCATTATTGGAAATGTGAGATTAAGTGTATCTCCACGCATCACATTCAGTAAATCAGGCGCAAACAACACCTTTTTCCGTTCCCAATAAAAGCCAATATTATCGGGGGTATGCCCTGGTAAAGCCAATACTCGAATCCCGCCTAAAATCGGCAAGACTTGTCCATCTGTTATCACTTCTATACCCTTAACCCGACCTAACAAAAAGCGGGTCATCAACATCGCGAAGGGTTGTATAAATATTGGCAAATGGGGTGGAGATTGACGTGCTTCAATGTATTGTTTTGATTGTTCACTCGCCATCACAGTGGCTTCAGTTAACTCTACCAATGGGGCTAGACTACCAATGTGATCAATATCGGCATGGGTAATCAAAATTTGCTTAATATCACCAACTGTTCGTCCAATGCTCTTAACTGCATCAACAATCGTATTCACAGAACGTGGCATACCTGTGTCAATAATCGTCAACCCTTCGACCCCATCATCCAATATGAATACATTGACGTTACCATTAACTTGATATATACCATCTACTACTTTCTGAACATCCGCCATTGATTGCACCTCCGTCTATGATTTGAAGAAGTATAACATTTATTGTCGCTAGGTTATAGCAATAGGATGCACCCAAGACCCTGTTGCCCCTGTTAATTTTAATGGTGTAATAATCAGAATAAATTCATAATGTTTCCCATGTGCAAGTTCATCTAAATATAAGACTTCCACATGGGTAATCCCATTATGTACAAGATGAAAGCGATGAACAGCATGGTCACCGGGAGGAATTACCTCAACCGCCATTGTGTCAGACCCAACTAGCATCATCCCCTGCCCCACAAGGTATTTTGCGGCAGATAAATCCAAGCCAGCTTGGGCATCACGAAACGCAAGATTTCCATTTTTAAGATGTTGATAAAACCCTGTACGCACTAATACAGCTGTATTTTCAGTAATTGTTGTCCCCTGTTTTTCGATTGTCCCTTGAATATCTTTATCTGTAATGGCATAAGCATCAGGTAGTATATCTACACCCTTGTAACCAGCGACATCCAGCAAGACAGCACGGATAATAATCGGAGGCATCTTTTCGATAGCAAGGTGTTTTTGACCATCAAACGAAACATGATCATTGGCAGGAACAGTCTTTCCCTCACCTGCATACAGCATCGGTTCTCCACTTGGGTCGGGATTTCCGTTTTCATCCTGTCTTTCAGATATATGACAGAGTGCATCAATATGCGTTCCAACATGGATTGACATATTAATGACTTCAGCCGCAGCAGAAGCAGGGTTCATTGCTTTCGGGTCACTGTGTCGAATATAAGGTGCAATCGAATAGGATGCCATAATCCCAGGGGCAAGCATCCCCTGCTCATAATCAACAGCAAGGCTAAATACCTCACCTGTTTTGACCATTTTTAGCAATTCAGGTGTGAAGCGTGGAATCGGTAATTTACCATAAGGGGATAAGCTCATAATAATGTATTCCTTGTATAAACAGTGTCATTCAATTATCAAATGATAACCAAAAAATACACAGAATACATAATTACGCAGAGTCTATAATATACTGTGCTGTTTCATGGTCAGTACACAGAACATTGATTGCACCTGTATGGAGTGCACCGAGGATAGCTTGAGCCTTTGTTATGCCTACTGCTACAGCAATCGTCTGTGGGATATTCCGAAGTTCATCTAATGTAACTCCGATTATCCGACTGTTCAAATCACAGGGGTAAGTATAGCCATCTTGATTAAATATTTGCCATGCCATATCACCAATCGCACCATCCCCCCGAAAAGATTCAAGCAGTTGCGGTTCGGTTACTCCAGCTTTGACAAAACCTGATGTCTGCGGGTTCAAATCGCCAATACCAATTAGAGCAATATCCGCTTGCCTTACGATATCGAGGGTACGTTGGATAATACTTTGCTTGCGGATAACCTCTGCTGCTTCCGAGTTATCCGCAAGCAATGGCGATGATAAATAGAGAGCTTCACCGCCTAATTTATGAGCAAGTTGGCGCGTTAATGCCGAGCTATCATATTCCTTGAGTGCATACGATAGACTACCCGTCGCTTGAACAACTTTTACATTCGCTTGAAAATCAGGGCGAATGGCATGAATCACTTCATAGGTTGTACTACCAAAGCAAATAGATAATGTTGCATCATCTATCAAGATTTCTTCTAAATAACGCGCGGTCAATTGTCCAATTTGGCGTAAATGTTGGACGGGTTCTGTTGGGTTGGTTTGGAGCACCAGCGCTTTATCCAAGCCAAATCGTGTAACCAGTTGTTCTTCTAACTGAGTTGCCCGTTTAATATGCCAATCGATGATAATACGGACAACTTGTAATTCGCGCGCTTCTTTTAATAAGCGATAGACCTTGACCCGTGATATATCGAGTGCATCAGCAATTTTATTTTGTGTCATCTCCTGTTCATAATACATGGATGCCACTTTAGCCAGTAACTCATGATGTGACGGGTCAAGCATAAGCTTTATACACCTTTTTGATTGCGTTTGATGATTTCTGTTGTGCTTTGTTCTGTTGTCGGTCGATACCCAGCAATCGGGAAAATACGCTCGTGGATTATATCTATGATCCAGTCTTTTTGTGGGAAGAAAGTATAATCCAGTTCCGCAGGGGGTGTAATCCAGTTTCGTGAACCTAAAACGGCTACAGGTCCATCCAGATAATCGAAGGCAAGCTGAGTGATATTGGATGCCATTGTGTGCAAGAATGACCCACGTTCACTGGCATCAGATGTCATCAAGACTTTACCCGTTTTCTTAACTGACTGAACGATTTTATCATAATTCAATGGATTCAAGAAACGAGTATCAATCACCTCTGCACTAATGTCATACTTCTCTTGTAACTCATCAGCAGTTTCTAGCGCACGATACAAAGTTGAACCAATCGTGACAATTGTGATGTCACTTCCTACACGATGAATGTAAGGCTCGCCTTCTTCGATTTCATAATAATCAACAGGAACGCCCTCTTTAAATAATATCTCAGGCTGACTGTATAGACGTTGACTTTCGAAGAAAACAACAGGGTCTGTACCCCGTAATGCAAGGTTAAGCATCCCTTTGGCATCATAAGCTGTGGATGGGAAGTAGACCTTTAAGCCAGGGATTTGTGCGACAATCGAACTCCAATCTTGGGAGTGTTGTGCGCCATATTTCATCCCAACAGAGACACGCAAAACAAGTGGCATCTTCAATACGTTTGCCGACATCGCTTGCCACTTTGCCATCTGATTGAAAATTTCGTCACCAGAGCGTCCCATAAAGTCACAGTACATGAGTTCCGCCACCACACGCCCACCAGCAAGTGCGTAACCCACCGCCGTTCCGACAATTGCCGCTTCCGATATTGGGCTATTGAAAAGGCGATGATAAGGGATTGCTTCGGTTAATCCACGATATGCGCCAAACGCCCCACCCCAATCACGGTTTTCTTCACCATATGCAATCATAGTCGGGTCTTCATAGTAGCGATGCGCCATTGCTTCAAAGATTGCTTCAGCATAGGTCAAGGTTTTGAGTTTGGAGGTCGGCTTTCCTTGTGCATCAAAGCCATAGCGAAATTTTCCCGATGTGACTTTAAAGCGACTTTCTGCTTTGGATTGCAACACATCAGGTTCACGGTCATCAAAGCGTTCAACTTTTCCGTTGGAAAACATCATATCGGCAATAGAGTTATCGCGCATATTGATACGCGGTGAGATGTCTAACGAAATACTAGCCGTGACTGATTTTGTAATCCGTTCAACTACATTTTCATGAAGCCCTTCAAGAATATTGTCATCAGCATGACCATTGACTTTGAGGTATTGTCCAAATCCTGTAATCGAATCCTGTTGTTTCCATAGTTCAATTTCATCACGCCCACGATAGGAGGAGGCATCGCTTGGTGAATGTCCACTAATACGATAGGTAACGACATCCAACATCACAGGACCACGACCTTCTAATAAAATCTGTTTTTTGCGACGGGTGGCATCTGCTACAGCCAGTGGATTATAACCGTCCACTCGTTCAACGTGCATCGCTTCAGGATTAACTCCTAAGCCTACGCGCGCTAACATGCCAAATCCCATCGTTTCGCCTTGGGGTTGTCCACCCATGCCATAAAAATTATTCATGAAGTTGAATAAAATCGGCGGTGCGCCCCCTAAATCAGCATCCCACAGTGTACGATATTGATCCATCGAGGCAAAGCCCATCGCTTCCCAAACAGGACCTGTACCGACAGAAGCATCCCCGATATTGGCAATCACGATACCGCCTTGGCGATTCACCCGTTTGAAGAGTGCCATCCCGACAGCAATATCAGCCGACCCACCAACTATCGCGTTGTTCGGCATAATCCCAAATGGCGGGAAAAAGGTGTGCATTGACCCACCCATGCCCATATTAAAGCCATTTGCACGGGCAAAGATTTCAGCATATGTTCCATAAATCAGGTAAGTCGTCGCTAAGGATTTGACATCACTCGTATCTGCGAATGTTTCGACAGCACGTAAGGCTTGCCCTCCCATATAACTCTGCATAATACTTAACAAAGCCTCGTCATCCAGCTTACGAATTGCTGATAAGCCCTTGGCTAAAATTTCGCCGTGACTACGATGTGAGCCGAGAATATAGTCCTCAGGGTCAAGATGATAGCTTTGCCCCACAACAGAGGCTTCTTGCCCGATGGATAAATGAGCAGGACCGCGATGATTATATTCGATACCCCGATAGACTCCTTCTTTTTTGAAGCTGTCCAGTACAGTCTCAAATTCGCGGATGAGTAACATATCATGATACATGTTCACAAGGTCATCGGATGAATAGAGTTGTGCTTCAGTTTCAGGGTCAACATTATAGACATTGACGGGAATATCGGGTGATTGAATAAGGGATGGTTTACGAACTTCACTTGGGTCAATTGTAATCGATTTTGGCACTGGTGTAATCCTTTATTTACAGGGCAAGCATTAAATCAATATTGGCTAGGGTTATAGCAAGTTGGCTGAGAAAGCGAGCACCGGGTGCGCCATCGACCACTTGATGATTAATGGTGAGCGAGAGTCCCATATGTGGGACAAACGCAACTTCACCCTCTTGTTGAACAGGCTTGAGGTTAATATTCCCAACACCCAAAATAGCAACCTGTGGCAGATTGAGAACAGGTGTAAAGCTCTCAATACCGAGTCCGCCCAGATTGGTGACTGTAAATGTTCCGCCAGCCATTTCATCGGGTTTAATTTTGCCCTCTAAGCAAGCATTTGCGAGGCGATGTGTTTCACTTGCAAGCTCTTTTAAACTTAAGCTGGTGGCATTATGGATAACTGGCACAATCAGACCACGTGGTGTATCGACTGCCATACCTAAGTGGATAGTGCTATATTGGTAGAGCGTATCATTTTCAAAGAGCGCATTAATTTCAGGGAAAAGTGGTAAAGTCTGCGCGACTGCAAACATCACAAGGTCATTGATACTGATTTTAGTTAACCCCAATGACGCATCACTGGCTTTTAACCGTTTACGATAGGCTTGTACCGCCCTTGCATCCGCTGAGGAATTGAGTGTCAATTGAGCGGTAGTCTGTATAGACTCTAACATCCGCCGTGCGATTGTTTTGCGAATCCCTTTTAGTGGAATTTCGGTGACATTGGATGGTTTTTCTTGATTTAAGGGTTGTTGAGCAACAGGGATAAGACTAGTTTTTGTAATTTTACTACCTGCTGGTAGGCTATCCCCTATTGCAAATTCTCCACTATCAAGCATGGCTTGAGCAACGGGTGATACTTTGACTTGATTCGCTAATGCAAATTCAATATCACGTTCAATAATTCGCCCATTCGGTCCTGTTCCTTGAACTGACATATAATCCAGTTTCTTGCGAATGGCTAAATTTCGGGCGCGTGGCGAAATAAAGACGTGTTCCGATTCTATATTTTGAGTCGGTATCTCTGGCGTTGTACTGATTGTCTGCTGAGGTTCAGGGTCAGATAAGCGTATCGGTTCAGCTTGTGTTGAGCTAGGTATAAATTCATCAAATAACTCCCCTGCTTGACCAATCACAGCCAGATTTTCTAAGACAGGGACATCATCCCCTTCTTCATAAAATCGCGCTAGCAAAACGCCCGCTTCAGAACTTTCAACTTCGAGTGTTGCTTTATCTGTTTCGATTTCACAAAGTATATCCCCGACATTCACCGTATCCCCGATGTTCACCAACCAAGATAAGATGATCGAGCTTTCTACTGTATTGCCGAGCTTGGGCATTACAATCACTTGAGCCATAAATTTCTCACATTTGCTATATTGTGCAATTGCACATAATAAGTTCATTTGCACAAATTGTAATCTAGAATTGTCAATACGTCAACAATTTCACTTATGTGACCTGTAAATATTGACCATAGCTACATTTGTCGTAACCCATCAAACTACATAGAT
>CAYGTY010000099.1:18677-22499 GCA_964352825.1 uncultured Anaerolineaceae bacterium | reverse complement strand
TGTAACCAACATATTTGAATAGAGTATTGCTGTTTTATCACTAGTAGGTTGAAGTTTATACGCTTCTTCAAGATATATAAAGCCTTCCTGTTCGCGGTCAAGTTCCTTGAGGACTTCGTAGATTCTCTCAAATGTCTTATAGTGTGGTTCAACATCTTTAGACATCAGAAAAAACGACAATGCCATATACAAATCCCCTCTTCTGAATGCTCCAGAACCTTTCAAATATAAGTCATACAGTAAGGGAATATCTTCATCATCTTCATCGGGGATAATATCTAAATAAGAATGTTCTTCAGTCATTGAATACCTTCTTCAGTCCATTCACTGCCGTAATTTCCCAAACGTGACCAAATAGTCACCCTTTGCACTGCATTTTATGCTAGGCTCAGATCAACCGTGCATTTTAATAACAACGAATAGGTATCTTCGCTTTAAGTAAAATCAGGTTATGGCACAAAAAAGATGTCCCTGTGCCATGCGCCATAACGCCATCAAATCGCTACAGCCCCTGCCATATCAACGACATAAACTGGCAATCTGCGCCACAACGATGTCACAAACCATGCCATTGTGCCATAACCGCGACACAAAATCTTCTTAATGAGTTGGGAAAGCACATAACAGATTAAAAGACAAATGGATTCAATATAATCCGCTTTGTTTTTCTCTGTGTCCTTTGTGCCTCGGTGGTTATAAAGGCTTTTACCCTAGCTTTATGAATATCAGGACTTCTCCCAAAATTCATCGGGCAAATCAATCTCACGTTGGGGTTTACGTCCAGAGACTTCAATTCCGAACCAGCCCTGCTCCATCAAGCTAATCAAATCGGGATAATCGCTACCGTCGATATATTGCCATTCGATGATTTCGAGCAATTGGAGTTTCTTCTTGGCTTTGTTGCGCTTGGTCAAAATCACAAAGGGCAAACGCTGATAAACCGACTGCTCCATACCATTCGGGTCAATGGGGTTCGCCCGCTGTGCCACCATCGTAATTGCCGAGCGGATGCGTTTGGTAATTGTCCCACCGCGAAATGCCCAAATTTGACGGGGGGCATTATCCATCATTAAGGGCAATCGTATCGCTTGCGCTTGGTCGGCTGTAATTTCATCTAAAATAAGGGTATGTGGTGAATCTTCGAGGGCGTGTCGGACTTGTTCTTCATACCATATTGGCTCATCATCACCAAAACCCCAACGTACCACCCGTTGTGTCACGTTATCAGGTGGGCAAATTTCACCCGTGCGTTCTGCTGTCACGACATGTCCAAGGTTTTTCATCTCTTGTGTCATGGCAGATAATAATGTGGTTTTCCCACTTTCAGGCTCACCCATGATGACCATACCATGTTCTGATTGAATCAATGCGCGGAGGAGTGTGGCAGCATCTTCACTCATAAATTCGGAATCTATGAGGTCATCCAAAGTCGGCATCTGTTCAGGGTGAACACGAATATCCACAGTCGTTTCCATTGTAAAGGGGGGAAAAGCGATGTTGACACTAATTTTGCGCCCGTTATAAGTCATACCAAATTCAATAAATGCCATGCCTTCAATATACGTCGCACGAGCATCACGCAAGATACGGCGGACAATCTCGTTGAGGTGCAAATTATCGGTGAATAGCGAATCAAGAACTGTTAATTCTTCACTTGGTCCATACCGTACCGATGCTTTATCTACGCCTTCTAATGAAATCGTCGTGATGCGTTCATCAGCTAATAGCGGGTCAAGCGGTCCATACCCATAAATCTCACCATACACACGATGGATAATATCGGCTTGTTCACCCGGCATCAATTGGAGCGACTCGACAGCGAAGATATATTTTGCGACATCACTGACCAGTTTCATACGTTGAGCGCGAGTTTCGGCTTCTTTAAATGCCTGAGAATCGTGGTCATGTTCCATGTTAAATTGTTCGATCATACGTTCAAGCAGGGCTTCTATCGAAATCCGTGCGCCCGTTACCGATTGTAGAATCTTGGGTTGGCGACGATCATGGACAGGCTTATTTTGTGGTTGTTCGTTCTGGTGATTATTATCAGTCATAAATTATATCTCACTCAAATCAATTCGCTCTAAATCAGGGTTATCACAGGGGCGGCGACCTACTTTTGGCATGTTGACCCATTCACCATTTATTTTGACACGGACAACATCCATCGTAAAGTCAGAGTTCGTGCGTTTATCATTTGTTAAAAAGGTAGAACCAACGCCATAGCTATCGACAGGAACACCCTCGTTTTCAAATCGCATCACCTTGTCCCGATTGAATCCGCCCGACACAACAATCTGGGTGTTACGACAAAAATCACGGGCGACATCTTCTAAATCCGATGGGAGATCCCAACTTTCCCATGCCGTGTTAATTGCTTCACGGACTGTAAATACCAATTGTGGACTGACTCCACGTTCTGCGCCATCAGGCTGTGAGACATCTCGCAATTTACCACTAGTATCCAAACGCACACCATTGAGTGTCCAACGTTTCATCTCGTCAGCATTATCATCTTTATATGCCTCTTGATAATATTCCCAATAGGTAGCTAGAGTCTGGCGTATCGCCGTCACAACATCATTGCTGAAGTCTGCTAGAAGGATACGGGGTGTCTCGATTGGGATATGTCGGGCAAACTGAATCATCGTTTCCCGACTATCAGCAAGGAAACAGGCAATCATCGCATGAGGTAGCGTCCCACCACCGCGACCTCCCCACCATGCCGCTTGTGCATCGGTACTGACGAGTGGTGTATGTTCAATACCTGTATCTTGATGATAGCGTCGTAAAGCCAACCAATAGGCATAACCATCCATCGCTTGCACCTCAGGGACATCGAAACGCGCTGGAAAGAACAAAACAGACTTCCCATTAGCGACTTCAACAACTTCATACACATTGGTCGCAATCCGACTCGCACGCGATAAAACTCCTAGAATCGTTGTTTCCAATAACGCAAAATCCCGATAGCGTCCTCGTACTTCAATCACAGTCAATACATTTTCAGGGTCGCCATCATAATAAGTCACAACCCCATCTTGCACGGCATCGACTTCAAGGTTTGCCCAAGTTTCTATCCATTGGTCGTTGTCATCAAAATAACCTGTCGCATGGCGTAATTGTGCCAGCGCATTATCCACCCCTGCAATCAAAGCCATCGGTGAGCGACGATTAAAAATCTGTGCTTCGACTTCAATATCGCCAATCGGCAAACCTAGTGCATTACTGATATTACGTGGGTTCTTCCCCTGATAGGTATAGCCCTCAGATTCTAAAGCTCCGAGAATATGGGTAATATTGGCAAAGTATTTATCGGCATAATATCCACGTCGTAAACCATCAATATGTAAACCGAAGTTTTCTGTTTTCAGGCGTTTCTTATCAAAAAGAGACATCTATTTGTCCTTCTATATAGATTTATTTTTTCGTTTAGGAAACAAGTCGCCCAATCTAACTTCAAATTTGGGCAACAGTTCGTCATCTTTTAGTATGTCTTCACCACTTAATATGTCAGGTGCATGATAGGGCTTATAGACTTCCACATGTTCTTCTTCAGGGTCAATTAACCCAATAATGACATTATTCGCCAGATAATTTGCTACTTTCAGACGGATTAACTTATCATCATCGGTCGGCGAAATGACTACAACAACAAGGTCAGGTGGATTAGGATTATACGCATCTTCTGATGGTTCAGACTGTCTGACTTTAGAGATAAATCCAACATCAGGAATGTAACGCTCGTGACCAACATAATAGCCACCGTCTGCGCCTGTCACATATCCTAAATCGTTCTGATAGACATGTAGAGACATCAGA
>CAYGTY010000099.1:0-18577 GCA_964352825.1 uncultured Anaerolineaceae bacterium | reverse complement strand
ATTGATGTCTAAGTTATCAGGTTCTAGGATAAATGTCTCAAAAAATTGCAATGAAACTTTATGTCGTGTTGGCGAAATCATAATTAACCTTTATCTAGTCTTCAATCTAGTATAGCACTTTGCGGGATTCTACAAACAATTGATAATTTCTTATGTACCCACACTCTCATATTTGTTATATACTTTTCGATTGTCTAATGAACAGATAAATATACGGAAGAAGATATATGGAAACAGTTATAACAGGTTCAATCGCATACGATTACTTGATGCGCTTCCCCGGACACTTCAAAGAACACTTTATTGCCGATGCAATGGAACATATTAGCCTCAGTTTCTTGGTTGATGATATGACCAAGCATTGGGGTGGTGTTGCGGCAAATATTGCTTTTACAATGGCAAAGTTTGGTGTACAGCCGAAACTCATGGGAACAGTCGGGCGCGATTTCGGTGATTATCGTGAATGGCTAGAAAAACATGGGGTTGATTGTAGTACAGTCATCCAAATTGATGAGGTCTTCACGGCATCGTTTTTTGCAAACACTGACGAAGATAATAATCAATTGGCATTTTTCTATGGTGGCGCGATGAACCTCGCTCGCAACTATTCGATTGCAGATGCGATGAAAGCAAAACCTGACTTGGTAGTTATTTCGCCAAACGACCCAGTTGCAATGATTAACCTTGCACAAGAGTGTCGTGACCGAGGTATTCGCTTCATTTACGACCCCAGCCAACAAGTCCCACGTCTGAGTGGAGAAGAGCTAAAACAAGGTATGGAAGGCGCATACTTAATGGTAGTCAATGCCTATGAAGCCAGTGTCATCAGCGACAAAACAGGATTATCACTTGATGCCCTCCGTAAAACAATTGATATTTTGATTATCACAGAAGGCGAACACGGGTCAAAAATTTATACTAATGGGGATGTTTTCAGTGTTCCAGCCTTTGCACCCAAGGAAATCAAAGACCCAACAGGTGCAGGTGATGCTTACCGTGCAGGCTTGCTATCGGGTATCACAAAAGGGTTATCTATGGAATTATCGGCTCAAGTTGGTGCATTATGCGCGACCTATGCCCTTGAACATGTCGGGACACAAAATCATGATTTTAGTGTTGAAGATTTTATCGCGCGTTTCCGCCAAGATGCAGATGATGCAGGCGAGCTAGACAAGCTCTTAAGCTAAACGTATGGGTCTGGTTTGAGTGCTAGACAAAGTAGCGACAAGTTTAATAAGATATGTTACAATGCGCCCGTTTGTGCATTGAATCACAATTTTGTGATGATTTATAGGAGAAAAAATGGCAATCGAACATGATATAAAAGACATCGAACTCGCGACTGGTGGTCGTTATCGTATTGAATGGGCAGAGCAAGAAATGCCTGTATTACGCCAACTGCGTGAGCGTTTTGAAAAAGAAAAACCCCTCAAAGGGATTCGTATTTCGGCTTGTTTGCACGTTACAACAGAAACAGCTAACCTCATGCAAACCTTGCAAGCGGGTGGTGCTGATGTTGTTTTGACAGCATCCAACCCACTTTCCACACAAGATGATGTTGCGGCATCACTCGTCGCACACAACGAAATACCAGTCTACGCCATTAAAGGTGAAGACAACGAAACATACTACAAACACATTCACGCAGCACTTGACCACAAACCCCATATCACAATGGATGACGGTGCTGATCTTGTGGGTACAATCCACAAAGATCGTCGTGAAATCCTTGATGATATTATTGGTGGTACAGAAGAAACAACCACAGGTGTGATTCGCCTTCGTGCAATGGCAAAAGATGGCGCACTCGAATTCCCTGTTATCGCAGTCAATGACAGTGATACAAAACATCTTTTTGATAACCGCTATGGTACAGGTCAAAGTACACTTGATGGCGTTATCCGTGCAACCAACATCTTGCTTGCAGGACGTGTGATTGTTGTTGCAGGTTATGGATGGTGTAGTCGTGGTATCGCATCCCGCGCCGAAGGTATGGGTGCAAATGTTGTCGTAACTGAAGTGAATCCAATGCGCGCACTCGAAGCTGTTATGGACGGTTATCGTGTGATGCCAATGGCAGAAGCCGCTAAAATCGGCGACATCTTCATCTCCGCAACAGGTGACATCAATGTTATTGATACCCACCACTTTGCAGAAATGAAACACGGTGCAATTGTTGCGAACTCTGGTCACTTCAACGTTGAACTGAACCTCAAAGGTTTAGCAGAAATGGCTGAAAGTGGTCCAAACCTCGTGCGCCCATTCGTTGAAGAATACAAAGTCAAAGGTCGCTCCATCTATATTCTAGGTGAAGGTCGTTTGATTAACTTGGCAGCGGCAGAAGGTCACCCAGCATCTGTTATGGATATGAGTTTTGCGAACCAAGCATTGGGTGCAGAATATATGATTCTCAATGCAGCATCACTCACAAATAGTGTGTACACTATTCCAGCAGATGTTGATATGGAAATCGCCCGCCTCAAATTGGTTGCAATGGGTATCGGCATTGATACACTAACAGAACAACAAGAAACCTACCTTAACCAATGGCAAGAAGGTACTTAATTCTCAATAAAAACGATAAGGGATAGGAGATTCATTTTCTGTCCCTTCGTTTAATTGAGATTTTTTTGTTTCATCCAACTATGGGAATGGGAGAACTATGAATTTCAAAACACTTATAACACGTTTCATACTCGTGATGGCATTTGTGATTTCACTCGCTATCACAGTATCCGCACAAGGTGGAGCAAGCGTACGGTTTGTCCATGCCGTCCCCGGTGCGCCAACCGTTGATGTTTATGTCAACAATCAATTAGCAGTTGCCAATCTAGAATTTGGCAGTGCTTCCGCTTATTTGAATGTTCCAGCAGGCGCATTAAATGTATCCGCGAATGTTGCAGGTACAGGTGATGTCGCATTTAGCCAAACTGCAACAATAGAAGATGGTGCAACCCTTTCTATGATTGCTACATCGGCAACTGCACCACAATTTGAAGCGGTTTCTGATGATCGTGGTGAATTAGCATTTGGGAATACTCGCTTTTCAATCGTACATGGTATCGAAGGCGCACCAGCCGTTGATGTTGTCTTTATCGAAGACGGCACAGTCATTGCAGAAGGTCTTGCGTATGGCGATAGCTTCGGCACATTTGATGTTCCAGCATCCACTTATGAATTAGCAGTTGTTCCAACAGGTAGTGATACAAGTGCATCTATTGCAGATTTGGCATTACCTTTATCCGCAGGAACAACCAATATTGTATTGGTATATGGTACAGCTGACGCACCAGCAGCCTTAGTTGCAACAGCCCCTACCGCCGCAAATAGTGATAGTGGTCTGGTTCGTTTTGCTCATGCTGTATTAGGTGCTGCTCCTGTCGATGTGACGATTAATGGTAGCCTCGTTGTTCCAGCATTATCATTTGAATCACCATCGGAACATATCGCTTTACCAGCAGGCTCACATGAGGTTGCATTTAGTGTCGAGGGTACAGAGATTACAACTCTCACGCTTGATGTCGTTGCAGGCGAAGCACAAACCGTTGTTGCTTTAGGCACACCTGCCGACTTAGCAGTATCCGCGTTTGCTGATGATTTGAGTGGTTTGAATGCAGATTCTGCACTTGTCAGTGTCATCAATACGATTCCTGATAGCACAATCAACAGCTTGACTTTAGCAGATGGCACAAGCATCGCTGCTGATTTAGCATTTGACAGCATAAGTAGTGCATCCAATATTGGTACAGGTAGCCAATCTTTCATGATGGATTTGACCGTCGGCGAGGATAATGGTGTAGTAGAAATCCCAGCAGACATGTTCTATGCTGGCTCTTACTACAACTTGATTGCACTCCCCGGTAACGCCTTCACAGGACCTCAATTACTTGCTGTAGAAACAGCTGTTTTACGCGGTTTAGGTGAAGCAAGCGACGTAGCGGGTTCAACAGAAGATACAGGTAGTGAAATTGTCACAGCAGCAACACCTGCACCTGTAGTCGTGAGTGGTGGAGATGGTACAGTAACAGCCCGTATCAACCTCAGCCCCGGCGCAAACTTACAACTCCGCCAATATCCATCCAGCCAAGCACTTTCACTTGGGCTTGCACCATCAGGCTCAACATTAACTGTGTTGGGTCGTCGTGGTCCATCCGAATACTTCCAAGGTGAACCTGCTGATGAACCAGTTGACCTCAGCGATGTAGAAGAAGATCCTGCAATTGGTTTGGAAGAAGATGAAGACCTCGACCCAGAACAAACATGGTTGTTTGTCACTTATACAACACCTGACAGTGGCGCAATTAACGCATGGGTGAATGCACTCTACTTACAAGTTTTAGATGCTGAAGGCGTTACAGCACGTCTTGCTGATTTACCACTTGTTCGTCAAAACGAAGCTGGTGAAGCTGTCGCAACAGAAATCACACCACCTTCCGAACCTGTAGATCGTGTCAGTGCGGTTGTGTTCAACCTCGACCCCGGTGTACAGCTTAACATCCGCCGTACAAAAGGGACTGATGGTGAAGTTATCCAACGGATTGATGTTGGTACAGTGCTTTCCTTCCTCGGTATTGATGAAGACCAAGAATGGGTATTTGTAGAATATCGTTCTCCAGATGGTGGTGCAGTGACAGGTTGGGTGAGCTTCCAATATGTCCAATTACAACTCAATGGCGCATTATCTGACCTCGAAAAAATCGAAGCAGAAGATGAAGAATTAATTGTTGTACTTGGCGAAGATACGCGCGGTGAAATCATTGGTGATGGTGAACGTCCAGCATTACCAACCCCAGACCCACTTGAAGATACAGTCGTTGGTGAAGTCTTCCTTGACCCCGGTGCAAGTTTACAATTACGCCGTGACCCAGATGTTAATGGGGAATCACTCGATTTAATCCCAGCAGGGACAAGCATTGTTATTGATGGTGTCACCAGCAATAACGAATGGTTCAGAGTCACATTTGAAGGTATACAAGGCTTTGTATCATCACAATACCTCGTCTTATCCTTCAATGGTGAGTTTGTCGAAATTGATGAAATCATTACAGAAATCGAAGTTATAGACAACACTGGGGAATAAAATTTCCGAGTGTGACAACAAAATAACAAACAAGAGTCCTACTCAATTGGGTAGGACTTTTGATTCCTTGCAAGACTTAGCAATTGGTCTGATAATATAAGCATCATTATCCGAACAAGGTGGGGAAGTAATTGTGACTAAACATATCATCAGCATCTACATCATATTTGTCGTTCTGCTAGCAGGTTGTGCAAGTAACAACACGGATAATACAATTCCCACTCAAGCGGGGTTACCAACAAGCGCGCCAACGGCTGCCCCAACACAGACAGCCGTTCCCACAGATATTCCACCAGCCACTCCAACAGAGCTTGTTATACCGAATAGAGTCGCCCAAAATCCTGCTGAGCAAGCCTATATTCGGGTCGTCAATAGCACCTCTCTCATTGGTGTTGTCGATGTTTATATAGAATCCTTAGCAATTGCAACCAACCTGAATTTAGGTGGTTATACAGAACGCGAGGGCATCGCATCAGGTCGGTATAAATTTCGGATATTGGCAACAGGTAGCTTTTTAACAGAACCGGCTATCTATGAAGAAACGCTCAATATATTTGGCGGGCAATCTCTTATCTTTGTCATTAGTGGTACGACAGATAATATTGTCGTGACAACATTAAATGAATCCGATGAGCCACTCACAAATGATACCAGCCGTCTAATGATGGTGAATGCCCTTGTCGGTGCAGATGATTTAGCCATGTTGGTTAATGATGTACCTCAGACAGAAATAACCCCATATTTGCAAATATCAGAAATCACAACTTACCCTGCACGGCGCGTCACAATTGATTTTCAAAACCTTGGTAGCACTTTATTAGAACAAGTCATTGATTTGCGAGAACGACAGAATTATACCTTTGTCATCTATGGTCAAATTGATCAGCCTGATAGCATTGGTCTCATAATTTTGAATAGCCAAGCGCCTGGGTTAACAGAAATTAGTTTCATTAATGCCTCTCAGTCCATCGGTTTGGTAGACATTTATTTTGCTGATGAGGTGCTTATCTATAGCGCAGCTTATTCAGAAAATAGTGCTCCTGAACCGATTTTATCGGGAACATATGATATTAGTATTTACCCCGCAGGTGCAAACCCTGATGAAGTTGACCCGATAACAGGCACACAATTTATTGCAAACCCTGATGAACTGATTGCCATGGTTTTGATGGGTGAGCCAAGCTCCTTACGAATCATGATACAACGACTCAATCCACAACCAACTTATGATAATCAAGCAAGAATTACATTTTTAAATTCACTAGAAAATGTTCCATCGATTTTACTACGATCAAATGATGAGACCTTAAATGAAAGAATTAGTTACGGACGGTCGAGTGGTTTAATAGACATATTGACCGACAGACGTTTCAGCTTCACATGGGTAGAGCAACTCAGCAATGCACAGGATGTTGCACAAGAGAGTTTTAACAATTTCTTACCCGAAGCAGGCAATAATTACATTTATATTTTTGCAGGGCGCGGTATAGATGACCCCATGATTTTTGCATATAGTGTCGGGACACTAGGATTTGAGACGGTTGAAGTCGATTTAACAGAAGCGACACCCGCTCCCCCATCACGTCCGACCCGTGTCCGCCTCATTAATTTATGGGAGGGCTTTGAATTTGATGTTCAGTTAGATGGGACAAACATCGCTGAGAGTATTGATTATGAAACCGTCACAGAGTCATTTGTTATTGAAGCTGGAGAGCATCAATTTCTATTCTTGGATGCAGCACAGGATGGTGATAATGAGATGGTGGAATTTATAGGTGAGTTTGAAGTTGCCAAGAATTATACGATTGTCGCATATAACTATCGGGATGATATAGAACTCGGAGGTAATATTTTAAGAATCGATGATACAGATTCATTCATTAGTTCGGCGAGTTCAGGGATACGGCTCATTGTCTTAGAAGCAAGTCCACGCTCCTTATTTGGTATTGGCTATTCTGCACCCTCATCACAGCTTAACCAACCCAGTCTCGTAGATAACTTCCGCGTATCTTTACCGATTGGTATTTCACAAGTCATTCGCAAGATTCCTGATAACGAACTATCAGAGGTTCAACGCTTACCCGCAGGTCCATACAATATTCGGATTATTGATAATAACGAAGTGGCACTCACCTTTACCCATATGGAATATACACTTGAACCCGAGACCTTGTACAATGTTTTCTTGTGGGAAAATGATGCAACAGGTCAAACTACGACAACAATCATCCCATATTCAATACCTTGAGGCTAGAAGATGTGACGGTATTGGCTATAATGTCGCTGGCAAGACATTAAAGACATGAACAGGACAAGACTATTTTGCGCGTTCTAATCACTGGGGCAAGTGGATTTGTTGGATACCATATCGCAACTTATCTTCAATCAACCCAACCCAACATTATTTTACATGGCACAGTTCTTGACAGTAATCAACAATTGAGTCCAGCATATGCACATCGTTATGAGATTGACCTACGCGATACCGAGCAGGTATTGAATATGTTGGCGACCTCTCAGCCCGATGCGATTTATCATTTAGCGGCACAGGCATTCGTTCCGCGTTCCTTTGAAGACCCGTGGGAGACTTTAGAGAATAATATCCGTTCACAGTTAAATATCATTGAAGGCTGTCTGAAGTTAGGGATTCAACCGCGGATATTAGTTATTAGCTCAGCAGAAGTGTATGGGGAAGTAAGCACCAACCAAATGCCAATGGACGAAAATACCCCCTTGCGTCCCACCAACCCATACAGTGTCAGCAAAGTCACTCAAGATATGATGGGTTTACAATACTACCTGAGCCATCAATTGCCCATTATGCGCGCCCGTGCGTTTAATCACATAGGACCTGGGCAAAGTACACGGTTTGTTGCGCCATCTTTTGCAAATCAAATTGCACTTATTGAGGCAAATCAGCAAGAACCGTTTATATATGTTGGGAACTTGGAAGCCAAACGAGACTTTACGGATGTTCGTGATATTGTTCGTGCTTATGCCCTTATTATAGAAAAAGGGACACCGGGGCAAGCATACAATGTTGCATCAGGAAAAGCCTATAGCATTCAATATTTACTAGACACCTTATTAACTTATAGTGAAATTGACATTGACATCCGCATTGACGAAAAACGATTACGCCCAGTTGATGTTCCCGAAATCCGAGGCGACATCAGCAAATTAAATCAAGATACGGACTGGCAACCGATCATAACATTTGAAGAAACACTCAAAGATGTATTAAACGATTGCCGTCAACGCATTCAAAACGCAACCTAAGGAGCATAATTTTATGGCAAAGAAAGCACTCATCACTGGAATCACTGGACAAGATGGTTCATACCTTGCGGAATTCCTCTTAGAAAAAGGGTATGAAGTATACGGTATGGTGCGACGGACAAGTACCGTCCGTTATGAGCGTATCCAACATATTCAAAGCCAACTCAATATTATTCAAGGCGATATGGGGGATTTGTCGAGCTTAATTACAGCAATTAGCACAATTGAGCCTGATGAAGTATATAACCTCGCAGCACAAAGTTTTGTCCCAACCTCTTGGAATCAACCTGTATTCACAGGGGACATCACAGGATTAGGCGTTACACGTATGTTAGATGCGATTCGCACTGTGAACCCTAAGATTCGCTTCTATCAAGCATCCAGTAGTGAGATGTTTGGAAAAGTACAAGAAGTGCCACAGAAGGAAACCACGCCATTCTATCCACGTAGCCCATATGGTGTTGCCAAAGTATATGGTCACTGGATTACAATTAACTATCGCGAGAGCTACGATATGTTTGCTTGTAGCGGTATTCTATTTAATCATGAATCACCCCGTCGCGGTATGGAATTTGTCACACGTAAAGTCACCTATCATGCTGCAAAAATCAAACTCGGACTCGCAAAAGAAATCCGCATTGGCAATACAGATGCAAAACGTGATTGGGGTTTCGCTGGTGATTATATTCGCGCGATGTGGTTGATGCTCCAACAAGAAGAACCTGACGATTATGTAGTAGCAACAGGTGAAACGTATTCAGTGGAACGTCTACTCGAAGTCGCATTTGAGCATGTTGGACTCAACTGGAAAGATTATGCAGTCCAAGACCCGCGTTTCATGCGCCCAGCCGAGGTTGATTTGCTCGTTGGTGACCCCAGCAAGGCAAAAGAAAAATTAGGTTGGGAACCTGAAGTCAGCTTTGAACAGTTAATTGGGATGATGGTCGACTCTGATTTACAAAAACTTACAGATGATCCTGGTTCGGTTATCTAATAATGGCTGATATTCAACTCGTCGATACACACTGCCATCTGAACTTTTATAAATATAGTGATGATCGTGATGCTGTATTAGAGCGTGCTAAAGAAGCAGGGGTACATCGTGTGATTATCCCTGCAATTGACCTCGAAACATGCAAAGAAGCCCTCACCCTAGCAGACCAATATGAAGGTATCTACGTCGCAGTGGGTGTTCATCCCAATAGCACGGCTGACTTTGATGCAAGTGTGTTGGCTCAAATCCGAGATTATGCACAACATGATAAAGTGGTTGCGATTGGTGAAATTGGTTTAGATTATTATTGGGATAAAAGCCCCAAAAATATGCAACGCAAAGCATTTGAGCTACAACTCAAACTGGCTGTCGAGCTTAAATTACCTGTTATTATTCATAATCGTGAAGCCAGTGATGATGTATTGGATGTCCTTGAAAATTGGGTTGTGACCTTACCTGATAGCCTCATTCACCGTGCTGGAGTCATGCACTCATTTTCAGCACCGCCAGAAATCGCAGAACGGACAAAAGCAATCGGTTTTTATTTTGGATTCACAGGACCGATAACATTCAAAAAAGCCCAAGACTTACGCGACATCGCTCAAACCATCCCACTAGACCGTATTTTAGTCGAGACAGATGGACCGTTCCTCACACCCCACCCCTATCGTGGGAAACGGAATGAACCTGCTTATGTGCAATATATGACTGAAAAGCTAGCTGAATTACATGATGTATCCTATGAAGTCATGGCACAGCAAACAACAAGCAACGCGGAAACTCTCTTTAACTTAAAGTGAATTACCGCATAATTGTCCAATATTCCCATTCGCGTTCAGCCGCTTTAGCCACTTTAGATAATCCTGCTGCTTTAAGTTCGACAAGAATTGCTTTAACAGCTTGCTTGGACACGTTATACACTGTATACCCTCGCACTCTTTTCGTACCCACATGAAAACCAATATCGACATACAACCAGTAACACGCTTTATCACCAGATCTATGTTCCAAAGTCATTTTACAGAAGTCATAGGTTGGGTCAATTTCAATCTCAATAGATTCAACGCATTCCATTTCTTTCTCCTTATTTTATATTTTAGCAACCATCTTAAAGACAAAATTACTTGAGTGTCAAATCAGCTTAACGTTCAAATGTCCTATATACCCACTCGCGCATATTTGAGCTATTTGTTTTCGAGAACCCAGCCGATTCAAGTTTCGCAACGACAGTTTCCACCGCTTCTTTAGTCACACTATTTAAAGAGTAGCCAGCTAGCTTTTCATCACCTACATATAAAGTCATGCCGACATAAAGCCAATAACAGCCTTTATCACTGAAGGTATGTTCCAAACTCATTTGAAGGCGGTCGCAGGTTGGGTCAATTTCAATCTCAATGGATTCGACACATTTCTTTTTATTTTTCCCTTTAATCAAGGTATTGGGGTCAACACCATAGGCTTGCACCATACTTCGTGTTTCGATAAGCACGTCGGCTGGCATAAATTCTTGGAGTGACATGATGCGCTTATAGCCCTTCATTGCATGTTCTTCAGACATTTCAGCTAGCGTCGCCATAATCTCATTATTGGGAATATCTTTGGTTTTAATTTCGCCAACTAACCAAAAGATAGCAGGCTTCCCAATCTTCACAAGTTCTGCCCTCGCCTCGCTAATTTCTTGTGCATCTTTAGATTTAAATTTGTGAATTAATTTCACAATATCAGAGTCAGCCATTATGAAAATCTCCCAAAATATATTTTATCTTGGGGTGATTTTAGTCATATTAGGGTTTTATCGCTACGAGAACCTATTAAAAACTGAGAAAAGTTTAGAAACAAAAAGCAGGATGAGTCGCCCCATCCTGCTTATTTATTGATTATAGATTAAGCTAGATTAGCTACCAGATTCACCTTCACCACGAGGTGTCACGGGGCTGTTTAAGCGGTCAGTCAAAGTTGTGCGAATAGTCGTCAAGCGTTCATCCGCTTGTTCTTGTGTGATACGACCATTTTCAACAGCAGTCGCTAGGCGTGTTTCTGTGTTGACTAGGAGGTCATCAATAAAGGTATCCACATTCACGCCATTATCTGTCAAAATCTGAGCAGGGGTCACACCATCGCGCAATTGTGGGAGTAATTCTTGAGCTGTCAAACCTGTATCTTCCGCAATTTTACGCAGAATTCCTAAGCCACGGTCACGATTGTCGCGATCACCGCGTGGTCCACCATTAGGACGTGGAAATTCAACATCACCATTTAATACATCTGTGTAAAATTGTTCTAATCCAGCTAAAATTTCATCGGCTTGTTCTTGGGTGATGCGTTCATTTTCAACCCAACCGTTCACACGTTCTGTAGACTTTGCCATTGCAGATGCAACAACTTCATCAACACTACTGCCATTTTCAGCGATAACGTCGGCTAAAGTCGAGCCACCACGAATTTCTTGAATAATGCTTTGTGCGTCCATCCCAGTTACCTCAGTAATTGAGCTAATCAAGGCACGTTCAATATCTTTACGAGGATTTGCACCAAGATTAAAAGGCAATTCACCATTGATACCATCTGTCATCAATTGTTCAAGATTACTCAAGAGTTGGTCAGCTTGCTCTTGGGTGGCATTCCCATTAGCAACAGCTTGATTGATGCGCTCAGTTGCGCTTGTGACAGCAGAATTCACAACAGATTCTACACTTCCACCATTAGCAACAATTACATCAGCGAGGGTTGCACCATCAGGAGCAAGTTGTGCCAGTATGTCACTGACTTCCAATCCTGTTTCATCAGATACGGCTTGCATCACTTCACGCACCAAACCATTGCGAACATTACGACGATTTGTATCATCTTGTGCGCTGGCAATACCAACCATCACAGCCATCATTGACAGTACCATCAAAATTAAAGCTAAGCGTTTCATTGTTCTATACCTCCACAGTATATTTTTGATACATTTGTTTGTGTTATCTGTATATATATTGGCTAAATTCTGTAATCAAATCTCTTGATTTTTGTAAAAGGTTGGTAAACTCTGTGTTACGAGAAAGCTAAAGGATATTTATCTTGATTGATATTTCGGTCATTATTGTGAATTGGAATGTAAAAGACTTGCTGGATAAGTGTCTTGCAAGTTTGCATAATAGCATCCTATTGGCGATGGAGTCATCCGACGACAGTTACCCAAGTGTTGAAATCATCGTGGTGGATTCTGCCAGTAATGATGACAGTGTGGAGATGCTAAGCGAAAAATATCCTCATGTCCATCTATTGGCACAAGATGAAAATGTAGGGTTCACGCGCGGGAATAATATCGGTTTTCGCGAGGCTCGGGGTAAATATCTGTTACTGCTCAACCCAGATACCGAAGTGACTGACGATGCGATTCCGCAACTATGGCACTACATGAACTTAAATCCTGATGTCGGGATTACTGGCGCACATACACTCAATACAGACGGCAGTCATCAGTCCACACGGCGACGTTTCCCCACTTTAAAAACAGGGATATTTGAAAGTACGTGGCTTTCTGCATATGCCCCAAAGTCGATTGATACACATTACAAAATGCTGGATACCGATGATGATGCAATATTGGAGGTCGATTGGGTACAGGGGTCATTCATGCTGGTGCGCCGTGAAGTTTATGAGCAAATCGGCGGACTGGATGAAGGCTATGTGATGTACTCCGAAGAGATGGATTGGTGCAAACGCGCTAAAGATGCTGGCTGGAAAGTTGTTTATCATGGTGGTGCATTGATTACCCATCATGGTGGGCAAAGTAGTGGGCAAGTGGCAGCATTTAAGCAAATCCAGTTTCACACTAGCAAATTACGTTACTTCCGTAAGTATCACGGGCATACAACCTACCTCATTTTACGCCTTATTATTTTGCTACAATTTGCATGGCAGTTGATTATAGAAGGACTCAAAGGTTTAATCGGTCACAAACGTGATATGCGGATGAAGCGGGTCAAAGTGTATTGGCAAGTGCTACGCGATGGATTGAAGGCGCAGATATGAAAATAGGTGTGATTACAGGTGAATTTCCACCCATGACAGGTGGCGTAGGTGCATTTTCACGGATATTAGCAGAAACGATGCAACAACAAGGACATGAGGTTCAAATCTTAAGTCGTCATGGGACAGATAGCGATACCCTACCGATTAGCACCATCAGCAATTGGGGTATGGGGAGCTATGCACCGATACAAGAGTGGGTACACAAACACCAATTCGATGTGGTCAATTTACAATTTCAGACTGCTGCCTATGATATGTCGCCTTTTGTTCACTTTCTACCCAACATGGTGCATACACCACTCGTGACGACTTTTCATGATTTACGCTTTCCGTATTTATTCCCAAAAGCTGGAAAACTACGGACATGGATTGTCAACTATCTAGCGCGTAAGTCCAATGGTGTGATTGCTACCAATCATGAAGATGGACAACAGTTATCAGACTTACACAATCATACCGTCATTCCGATTGGCAGTAACATCATGTCAGAGCTACCTGCCGATTATGACCGTACTAGCTGGCGTAAAAAAGTCGGTGCGGATGACGATACATTTTTGCTGGGTCACTTCGGGTTCATTAAAGAGATTAAAGGCATCGATTATTTATTATCAGCAATGACGAAATTACGGACAGGTGGAGTTCGGGTTCGGTTGGTATTTATTGGTGGGCGTAGTAACGTTGTCGATGATGGTAGTGATGACCCCTATTTAGCGCATTTGGATAAGCGGATACAGCAACTTGGGTTGGAAGAATTTGTACATTGGACAGGCTTTGTGGAAGAAGGTGAAGTCGCGTCTTATTTGAGTGCAGTCGATTTGGTGACTCTACCCTTTTTGGACGGCGCATCCTATCGGCGCGGGAGTTTGATGGCGGCGATACAATATGGTTGCGCGATTTTGACGACCCATCCGCAAACAAAAATTCCGACTTTCAAGCACGAAATCAACACATGGCTCATCCCGACCTACTCAGATTCACAGATTGAGGCGGGGATTTTGCATCTGCTGGAACACCCCCATCATCTGACAGATTTACGTGAGGGTGCGCTAGAATTACGCCAACATTTTGATTGGGATGTGATTGCAAAAGATACCGTCTCGTTTTTTGAAAAAGTAACCCAATAGGATGACATAAAGCAATGAGCCAAGAACCATTTCGGATGGTAATAGACGACACATTTTTGATTAAAGGGCGTGGTACTGTTGTGACTGGCATTGTTGAATCAGGCTCAGTCAAAAAGGGTGATAAAGTAACTTTATTTTCTGCTAGCAATAAACCACTCATAACATCAGTTATCGATGGTATTGAGATGGCTCATCCCGATCCTATAACTGTCGAATCTCTCAACTCACGAAATGTCGGCTTATTAATCTATAGTGAAAAATTTCATGCAATGGCAAAAAAAGGAATGCTCGTTATATCTAACAAAAGTAACCGAGGTGGCGAGTGACCCGATTCCGAAACAAAGATTTCCTAGCGATATTAACCTTATTTATCCTCTGGTTGATATTCTTTTGGCGCATATTTACGCCGATAGCTGAAGATCAGGCTTCACTCAAGAATGGTGACTTTTCGGGGCAGTTTGTTGCCTTTGGTGCTTATCAATATGAACGCATGTCACAGGGTGAAATTCCCCTATGGAATCCTTATAATAATGGTGGATTACCCTTTATCGCTGATACGCAAGCAGCAGTCTTTTATCCGCCACGCTGGATAACAATGGGGCTGAGTTCATTAGCTGGTGAATGGAACTATAACGCGCTCCAACTCGAAATGGCGTTCCATGTATTGCTCTATAGTCTGCTGATGTATATCTTTATGCGTCGCTTGACCTTGGGGAATGGACAGAGTGAATTTGCATCATTTATTGCATCAGTCATCATCGGCTATGGGGGATATGTCACCAGTTATCCACCTTTGCAACTTGCAGTATTAGAAGCCGCAATTTGGTTTCCATTGGGTGCGTTGAGTATACTCGAAGCAACCCGACATGAAAAACTCAACTGGCAATGGATTGCTCTAGCTGGTTTTGGACTTGGTGTTTCGTGGTTAGCAGGTCATCCGCAGACAAGCTGGTTCATGACCTATATACTGGTCGCTTATCTTGGGTATCGTTGCTACAAGCAAAAAATTAGCTGGCGAAGTTTTCTTGCTGGCTTAGTCGGATTCGGTGTAATTACATTAGGCGTAACAGCCATTACATTCCTCCCTGGAATTGAATATCTCTTGCAGACCTCACGCGATGGACTTGGTTTTGATGCCAAAGGAAACGGATTTCCATTTCAGGACATTGCCCAATTTGTGATTCCGGGAACAGTGAGTTTATGGTCGCCAATGTATATCGGGATTCCTGCACTATTTTTCATCGGAGTCGCCCTGCTTCGCAATGAATCCGAAAGTCGATTTTGGATGGTCGTTGCCCTAATCGGCTTAATCCATAGTGTCGGTGCAAACTCGGCGTTTTATTATGCCAGTTATAACCTGATTCCGGGTTTACGATTCTTTCGCGGTCAAGAACGGGCTGTCTTTGTCGTCGCCAATAGTCTCTCTATTCTGACGGGACTAGGTATTGTTGCAGTTGCCTCATGGGCGAATCAAGCGCATCGTGAGACAGCCCTCAAATGGTGGCGACGTTTAGCTGGATTACTAGTATTGATAGCGATTGCTGTCTTTGTCGGTTGGCTCGGGGATGATAGTCGCTTTGGTCAATTTTTGAATAATACAACCTTTAGCGCGTTGATTGCTGTCGCGAGTGTATTTGTTATCTCGGTTTATCTTAAACAGCCTAAGAGACCCTTATTTATCATTTTGCTGGGGACTCTGATTGTCTTTGAGTTGTTCAGTGTCAATATTGATAGCGAAGGAACATATGATTCAGTGCCATATACAGAACAACTAAGCATCACCCCACCACCACTAGTTGAGAGAGTCTTACAAGATGATAGCGAACAACCCTTCCGTGTCGATGGTTTTCGGGGATTACAAGATAACTTCGGCAGTTTATATGGTGTGATGGATATGCGTGGGATTAGCCCGCTATTTTTAGAAGGTCCTCAGCGTGTTATCTATCGCAACTACGTCAATAATCCGCTGGCATGGGAACTCTATGCGGTGAAATATGTGTATAGTGAATCCGATAGTTTATCTGTCCCATCAACCATGATTACCGAGGGAAATGACCGTGATGGTTACGTCTATTTGCATCAGCTAGACAATCCACGACCATTTGCTCATCTTGTGTATCAGGTTGGTGTCGTCGATAGTGATGAGTTTGCGAATGCCTTGATGGATGACCCCAATTTTGATGCGCGTGATAGCATCGCTTTACATGCTGAGCCAAGTTTAGAATTACCTGCAACAGCCGTTTCTGGCACAGCAGAGATTACCCTATTTGAGCCTGAGCATATTAGCGTCACCATCAACACACCAGAAAATGCAATTTTGTCGCTTTCGCTCCCTGATTACAATGGGTGGACGGCAAGCCTTAATGGTCAGTCGGTTGATATGATACGAGCATATGGAGGCTTGAGTGCGGTAGAAGTTCCTGCTGGAGAGTATCAGTTAGACCTTTACTTTGTGCCAATGAGTTATACCATAGGCGCGCTGTGGAGTCTCATCACTTGGATTGGATTGGGACTGCTCGCAATATATGCAATTTTTCGGAGATAATTAATATATGCAGAGTGCAAATGAACTGCAAACATGGATAGCCCAACTTGACCGCCGACTGTATGCAATCGGTGTCGGGTTAGCGATTGGCATTGTCGGGACAAGTATCGGATTGATGATTGCCCTACTTGGTCCATGGCTAACGGTTGCTGCAATTGTCGGTGTGTTGGCAGGTTTATATGTGATTACGGATGTCAACGTCGCGCTATATACCATCATCGGCACGTTGGTTTTACTGCCTTTTGGAACATTCCCCGTCAAAATTGCGATTACTCCCACCCTGCTCGATTTGGCAATGGGCGGATTTTTACTGGTGTATTTATTCCAATGGATGACAGGACAAAGGCGACAATTCAGACTCACCCCTGTTCATGCGCTGGTGGCTGTCTATATTATGTGGTTGATTTTCACATTTGTGCTGGGTCTACGTTATGCGATGCCAACCTCCGCGAATATTCGTCAATTTGCCGAAACCCTACTCAGTATTGGCATGGTCTTTATTTTATCGGATTTATTGCGTAATCCGCACATGCTCCGTCGGTTAATTTTAGTGATTTTGCTAGCCGTCGGCACACAAGCGGTCATCGCGATTGGGCTTCATGTTGCGCCCGATATATTAGCTGAAAATATATTGGTGCGTTTGTCTCGCATCGGTTACCCTGATGGCGGTGTGATTCGGTATATCGAGGATAACCCTGCACTCGGTGAACGGGCAATTGGTACATGGGTTGACCCCAATGCACTCGGCGGTATTTTAGCAATTTCAGCAGTCATGATTGCACCCCAAATATTAAGTAAAAGACCAATTTTATCACGACGTTGGCTGACATTTGGTATTTTCGGTGTTGTGACTTTAGCCTTATTTTTGAGTTCATCGCGGGCTTCGTTTCTGGCATTTGGTGTTGGCATGACTGTGATTGCATTTGTGCGTTATCGTCGTGTAATCCCTGTCATGATATTGGCTGGGATGTTATTTTTGCTATTGCCACAGACTCAAAATTATATTGGAAGACTCTTGCAAGCCTTCCAAGGGGAAGACCTCGCAACACAGATGCGGATTGGGGAATGGACAGATTCGCTGACGTTGATTGGACGTTATCCTGTGTTTGGTGTTGGTTTTACAGGCACACCCGAAATTGATATTTACACCGATGTCGCCAATATGTACCTGATTATGGCAAATCAGATTGGGCTAACAGGTGTCGCGATTTTTCTCACAGCGATGTTTGGGATACTCGCCTATGGGGTTCATGCGTGGCAATATGCCAAAAATGACCCCGAATTTGCGGCGATTCATCTGGGGTATCATGCTGCCCTCGTGACTGCTCTCGTTAATGCTGTGGCGGATTTGTACTTCTTCCGTTTAGACTTCCAGTCGTCAATCACTTGGTTCTGGCTGGTTATCGCATTATGTATCGCGAGTTCACGTTTGGTACTGGAGAAAGTCAAAGAACAACCCTTAGATGCTTCGGCACTAGCGAACCAACCATTGCCACGCGCACCAAATTAGGCTAACATACCATCCGCTAAATTGA
>CAYGTY010000098.1:0-22547 GCA_964352825.1 uncultured Anaerolineaceae bacterium | reverse complement strand
TGGATTAACCGCAAAAATGTTTTGTAAAATCTAATGAGTCTTTAGAAATCCATATGGTATTTTCGGACAGACGGATGCCTGTCCCTACAAAGGTTTCCTTAAATTTTCGTAGGGCTGGCGACCTGTCCCAGCCGTCGATTTATTCCCAATTTCCTTCATGACGTTACATGATCATAGCTGTCGGACTGACCCACGCACAATCAACTGTCCTGAGATCATTTTTACAATCGGTTCAGACTCAGCGTCATCGAGCTTGGTCTGTAGAATAGCTATCGTCTCATCGATCATCACATCAACATCTTGGCTAACTGTCGTTAAATTATACGCACCCCAGCTAGCCATCGGGATATTATCAAAGCCAACCACACTCACATCATCAGCTATTCGTAATCCTCGTGAACGCAAAGCATCCATCGCCCCTAATGCCATAATATCATTGGCACAGAATATTGCATCCAGTGATGTTCCCTTATCCAATAGTTCAAGTAATGCTTGATACCCTGCTTCATAAGTGTAATCCGATTGTGTCCGTTGCCAATCAGTCATACCGCGTTCTGTTAAACGCTGGCTAAACCCTTGTTCTCGTTCATTATTGGTTGATGTATTCGATGCACCTGCCAAATAAGCCATATGGTGATGTCCATTATCGAGTAGATAATCAGCAACCAACCGCCCACCAGCAACATTATCCGCACAAACCGCACTCACATTATTATTGGCGACACGGCGATTAAATAAAATCACAGGCGTTCCTGCGCGCGCACATTCATCCGCCATATCAGAGGATAAAGTTGCCGAGGTGATAATCAGCGCATCAACTTGATATTGCAAAACCAAGGGCAAAATTTCATCAACAGGTTGTCCTTCTGCCGCTGTGAATAATAAGACTTGTTTGTTCATCGCTTGAAATCGCTTCAAAAATTTATCCAAGACATACGGATAAAAAGGGCTTGTGATATTCCCCATCACGATACCGATAATGTTTGTCTCACGTCGGCTCATCATGCGAGCAATCACATTGGGACGATACCCTAAGTCTTCGGCAACTTGTAATACCCTTAGACGGGTTGCCTCTGCGACGTTTGGACTGTCGTCACTGAATACACGTGACACGGTAGATTGTGAGACTTCTGCACGTCTAGCAACATCCTTTGAGGTAATCCCTTTGACCATCAGCATTCCAGATTAACTTGATTAATAGAGTAATCGTTTATTGGTGCGTTTTCACTACGAAGAATTATAGAGGATGTGAGGAAGAGGTCGACACTCTCCCTCGTTATTGTTCAATGATATAGGTTTATTCAACCGTAAATTCACCACCGGGGTCAACGATAATCGGCTGGGCTTTGGTCTCGCGATGAATCATCTTTGCCCATTCAGTCACATTTTGTTGAATCGGTGGGAAGGTATTATAGTGCATCGGGACGACATATTTTGGTTTTAGTAATTTTGTCGCACGGACAGAATCTTCAATCCCCATTGTAAAAACATCGCCAATCGGCAAAAACGCCACATCAATGTCTTCTTCACCAATTAAGGACATATCGCTAAAGAGGCTCGTATCGCCAGCGTGATAGAGTGTTTTGCCACCACCACGAATCACAAACCCATTCGGTTGCCCACCATATGTTCCATCAGGGAATGATGAGCTATGGAAAGCAACTGTCCATTTGGCATCCATCCAATCATTGCGGAACGTTCCCCCAGGGTTACCCTGAAAAACATTTTCGACACCTTGCGCGCTATACCAATTACCCATCTCATGATTACAAACAACTGTTGCACCCGTACGTTTTGCAATCGCGACACTATCACCGACATGATCGCCGTGTGCATGGGTCATCAAAATAATGTCAGCTTCGATATCCTCAGGTTTATCAACAGCAAGCTGATTACCCGTCAAGAAGGGGTCAATAATGACCTTGTTTTCATCAATATTTAACTGAAACGCCGAATGTCCTAGCCATCGAAATGAAACAGTCATCGTTAACTCCTTATCATTCAAAAAAATCTCTATTATCAATTTCAGAATATTTTATCGTACAAATACTTAAATTATGTAGTCCATTGGGTAAGACATGCCCCCTACGAACCGCGATATGAGGGTTGTCGTCACAAGGAATTATCTTACCCGACAACAGTCAAAATATACTGCTTCAATCTGATGTTAACACAAGTTATCCTTATCAAAGCTATACAATGGCTTAATTATTACGGACGATTGGCAATGTAAATTTAAAGCTCGCACCTTTACCTTTACCATCACTCTCTGCCCAAATCCGCCCCCCATGTGCCTCAATAATCGCTCGGGTGATACTCAGACCAATACCCAAGCCACCATGATGACGGGTCATATAATCTTCAACTTGATAAAATTCCTTAAACACCCTATCAAGCTGGTCAGGTTCTAAGCCAACCCCCGTATCATGAACTGTCACAACAACTTCACTATCGACAACCTCGGCTTGAATTGTAATTGCTCCCCCCGGAGGTGTAAATGCAACGGCATTATTAACAAGGTTATTGACTGCCATTGATAAGCGTTTGGTATCCACACTCACAATGGGTTCGCTATTGGGTAGCACCACTTTAAAGTCATGATGATTGACATCAATCATTTGCAAGGTAATGCTTTCTATGACGGATAATACTTTCCCAATTGACAACTGCTCGCGCATCAAATCTTGCTGATTCTGCTTGAGGTATCGTAAATTGACCATATCCTCAATAATTTGACGGAGCTTGAGCGCGCTTTCCATAACTTTGTTAGCATGTTCCGCCGCTTCAGGGTCGCTAACCGTTTCCTCTTGTAAGAAGCTCGCATATCCCATAATCACACCCAGTGGTGTTCTTAATTCATGTGAGGCAATCGCAATAAAATCATTTTTAAGTTTATCCACTTCTTTGAGGTCATCATTCGCACGGCGCAGTTCCATAACCAACTGTGCCCCCTCAATCGCAACCGCCGCTTGTGAAGACAAAATTTGTAAGTAATGGCGATCATCTTGTGTCCATGGCAACGTCCGTTTATTTAAGGCTTGCACAACACCAATCACACGATCTTTATATGTCATTGGCACAGTCAATAATGACCGAGTGACAAATTCGATATCAGAATCCACTTGGGTATAATGTCGTGGGTCATTTTGTGCATTATCCACTTGGACAATTTTATTCTGCATCAAAACCGTCCCTGCGATACTATCCATCGGAACAGGTTTACCAATCAGTTCGTCTGCACTTTGACTCGTCGATGCCGCAAAAAATAGCTGATGCGTTTTAGCATTCCATAATAAAACCGATGCGGCTTCACTATCTGTAATATCAACCGCCACATCCATAATATGCTTCAATAAGGGTTCAAGATGAACACGCGAATTGAGGGATTCACTAATTTCAGCCAGTTGGGTCAAAATCTTGACTTTATTTCTCAGTTGGACAATTTCTTGTTCAGGTGTTAATTCTGCCATTGACCGTATTTATCCTTAATTAATCTTGTAGCTTAGATTGTATCACTGACTTGAAATCCTCGCTAAGATTTTTTGGACTGAGACCGAAACTTTAAATTTCTATTCATGAAGACTTACGTTGATAGTCAGTCTTTTTTTAAATGCTTAGTTTGGGAAAAGCGTTTTTCAATAATAGAATTTTCTTTAAGTATCTATATCTATATATTAGTAGTCTTAGTAGTAGAGGCTGTGCAAACTGTTCAAAACTTTGTAATGTGTTTCGTAATTTGGGTAATATAACCCAAGCCTTACCCAAAAACACCCCATATCAAGTGCCAGTTATCCCAAAATTAGAAATTGGTTTGGATTATTTGGGAAAAAAGTTTTGAACAGGCTGTTGTTCAAAAGTCCGATAGTTTTGAACAGTTTGAACAAGCTGTCTAAAAGTTTTGAACAATTACACAGCATATTACAAAGTTTTGAACAAGCTGACCCATTGTGAGCTAATCTTGTTCAAAGTTTTGAACAGGGTTTGATCGTGATTGTTCAAAGTTTTGAACAGGTTTTATTACATAGTGGCTTACGTTTTGTAAAACCACTTGGGATATTGGGTTATATAACAAAGTCGTTTGGGATAAGTAAATTAATAGTTTAGTTTATATCCCAAGTATTTTGGGATATACTGACTGAAAAGCACATTTTGTTTGGGATATAATGGTTTAAGAGGATGGGGCAGACACGACTTGTAAATCAGAGATGCACAAATCCTTAAAGCTTTCTTCCTATATAGCATGGGTTGTTTTAAAATGCTTTCCCTATATAGATGGAGGGTAACTTATAATAATTGTCGACAAGCAATAGCCGAAACTAAGATTGTCATTTAGAATTGCTTTGTAATATTACCCACAGATTGCTGTGAATTATCCAAAGTCTAAAACCGACGTTAGAGATTTTATGTTGACCTCATCATTTGAAGATAAAGAACCGACCAAGCCCAAGCGTGACGAAAAGTTGTTTGATGTTGTGTTGCTTGATGTACCGCCTGCTAACCGAATGCGTGTTATTGATACAATGATGGCGAATAATTTGTATCCGCATCTCTCCTTAATGGATGCGATGATTATGGTTTTCCGCTTGCCATCGGTTGTGATGCACTGTTGTGAATTAAAGGAAGCCGTTATTTTAGAGATGATTTTCGAGATGCACGGGGCAACCGTTCAAGTGCGGAGTGCGCGCTATTGTGGCGATGTTCGGAATTATGAAAAGCCCGATGATGGGGATACAAAACAACTGCATGACCCCGGTGATACAGACTTCCCCGATAAGAAATCTAACTAACCTCAGTTTGGATAAGAATTGATAATCAAACTTGCCCCATCTTAATAGTCGAACGACCCTGTTGAGCCACTAACCACTAGCTTTTAGCAAAGAAAGAATATCGCTAGCGGCTAAATACTAGCGGATTTTTGTTGTTTTAAATAAATATTCGGTATCGCTACCAATAACTCAATTAAACAAAACTCACATTAAATAAGCCAAATGCTTCAATATAGGTAATTTATACAAAGAGGCTAATTTATAAAGCGTATAAATCCGTATGACAATAGTGTGTTAGACCATACTGTCGCCTACAAATCTGCTTATTACAAAAATACGTGTTTTATCAACAAATTATTTATTTTGACCAAAAAGACCTTTTTTATACCAACAAATGCCCAAGTTTTTTTGTAACATTTGTCAGTTGTCAGTGTTTAAGAACTTGTTAAACTATGCTCTGTGATACATTCATCACATATATATGAAGATGATATACATCCTTTAGGAGGAATGCATGACCCGCAAATTACCATTATTGCTTCTGGCTTTTGCACTCGTTATACTCGCCATTGCGCCTGTTGCCGCGCAAGAAGATGTTATTTTTGGTGTCGTTTTAGTTGGTCCCAATGATGATCGTGGATGGAGTACATCCCACTATGAAGCTGGGCTTTATGTAGAAGAGAACCTCCCTGGTTCACAAATGCTATTTTTCGAAAGTTTAAATCCTGCTGATTCCCCTGAAACCACATTGATGGACGTGGTTGAAATTATGGTTGACGATGGCGCAACAGTTATCTTCACCACATCCGATAGTTTTGAAGAAGATACAAATACCGTAGCTGCAGCTTTCCCTGATGTAACATTCATCAACATCACAGGCAGTAACGCAATCGCAGCGAGCGATGTTGTCGAAGGCGACCATGCAATCGACCACGCATTACCAGAATTACCATCTGCAAATGTTGGTAACTTCAATGGTTATATGGAACTCCCACGTATGATTGCAGGTTGTGCGGCTGCATTAACCAGCGAATCCGGTAGCATCGGTTACTTGGGTGCATTGATTAACCCTGAAACTCGTCGTTTGGCAGCATCCAGCTACCTCGGCGCACGTTACTGTGCAGACAACTACCGCGAAGACATCTCTGCGGATGACATCAGCTTTGAAGTGGTTTGGATTGGTTTCTGGTTCAACATCCCCGGTGTCACCCTCGACCCAACCGAAGTTGCTACAGGTTTCCTTGATGGTGGCGCAGATGTCATTATCTCTGGTATTGATACAACCGAAGCCATCACCGTTGCTGGGCAATACACCGCAGAAGGCGACCAAAGCTATGGTATCCCTTACGGCAACATCAACGGCTGTTCAGAAGCTCCTGAATCCTGCATCGGTGCGGCATACTACAACTGGGGTCCTGCTTACCTCGACGTACTTAACCGCGTTGGTGATGGCTCATGGGAACAAGAATGGGTTTGGATTCAACCTAACTGGGACGAAATCAACGAAGATGGTTACTATACAGAAGAAAGTGTAATCGGCTTTGCACTCGGTGACGGTTTAAGTGCTGAAACAATCGAAAGCCTCAACGCATTCGCTGGTGAAATCGAAGCATTCCAAACTGACCCCATGCACGAAGGCGAAATCTTCCTCTGGGAAGGTCCAATCAGCCTCCAAGACGGCACAGTGCTTTCCGAAGAAGGTCCTGTCAGCTTGCTTGATGTCTGGTTCTTGCCCCAATTGCTTGACGGTATGACAGGCGCAAGCGAATAATCATAATAAACATCGTAGGGATGAACCCGTGTGTTCATCCGCCTACAATTATGAAAAAGAAGGGTGTACTTGCAAGGGTATGCCCTTTTTATATCCCAACTTGTTGTATAATCAACATAGACAATGGAGGATAACCTGATGACTGTTGCCGAATTACTGAAACAAGCCCAAAATCTCAGCTTGCCAGAACGGCGTGAGCTTGCAAAATTGCTGATTGACACACTCGCCCCTACCAATGGCGATGATGTTCATACAGAGTGGAAAACAGGTGCAGAAATTGTTGCGCTGATAAATGAACTTGGCGCAGTTGAATTTGTGGATAATGATATTGATGATCCTGTCACATGGGTAGCTACTCAACGTCAAAAACGGAATCAACAATTACAAGAGTTCAATGACGAGTAGCTATATGGATGGAATACTAGACACAACAGTCCTCATTCATTTGTTTCGTAGATATAAACCCGCATTAAATTGGTTTAAAATACAACGCAGATATGCGATTACATCGATTTCATGGCTTGAACTGATGGAAGGCGCGAGCAATAAGCAAAACCAGCAACACTGCAAAACCTTACTCAGTCAATTCCAAATCTTATACCCTAATACAAACGACCAGCAATGGGCGATGACACAACTAGAAACCTTCCAATTTAGCCACCATATTGGTTACGCCGACTGTCTAATTGCTTCAGTTGCAAATCGCTTACAAGTGGATTTATATACGCATAATCTCAAACACATGACACCATTAATCTCTCAACTAGCAATTAAGCCATATACATGATGAGGGTATGCCCTTTTTGTTTCAAAGCAGGTTAGCCTACCGTCTTAAAATGGAACACCTGTAGTCGAGCCGTTGGTTCGAGATAATAGCTTCCCCACCATGTCTCTACCATCCATCCAGTTACACCCTTATACTTAACTTTTACCCAAACTTCTGACAAACATTCTGGCTCACTGATAACTTGAACAACTGTACCAATAGGCAAGAGAATCCAATCGTCGTGTGATATATCATCTACACTTCCCTCAGTCACCCACAATCCAAACATAGGTCCAAGATAGTCAACTTTAGCATAACCTCCAACCGATAAACGATTCGGCAAATTTCTAAAGCATAGAGGTTTGTTCGGAGACAATATTTCATTCTCGAATGGAGTGAGTGGGTTTTGTGATGAATCAAGGAGTGCATTTACAACCGAAATACTCCCGTTCTGCTTATAGACAACATCAAATTTAACTTGATTGTGTTCGATTGTAAAATGCAATAATTCACTTGTGTTCGGGTTAGTCATTAACCATCCATTATCTGTCATCGCAACAAAATATAGACCACGCACTATGTCACCTAAGTTGAGTTGTGTACCATCTCGAAAGACGATAACATCCTTCGTTCCTCCAACAAGAAAGGCTTGCCCACCCATAATCCATCGGGGACGTTCAAATTGGAGATTATCTATATCAAAATAGACGACTTTCCCCTCCGTATCTGGTGGGGATTCATCTGGCTGATAAACTGAAACAACATTTAGACCAACAAATTCGTTGATAAACACGAGACCACCCGCTGGATAGTCAATATGATTTTCACCATAGAGTAGTTCACCAGTAGCTTCCAAGCGTTCAGCATATCGAATATTGTCATACCGATTCGTGGAAACAACGGTATCATTATCTGGATTCCATAAATGATAGAAGAATTTGACAGGTGGTGTACATGCCCAACAACGTGGAGCAAACCAAATTCCTTCTGGAGTCCACTCGTCAAACCATGATGATGAAATGCCGATGTTGTCAAATGTATTATCGACATCAAGGTGATGAGTGATTTCGCCAGTAGAAAGTTCGACTATGATAATACCGCCAAACCCACAACACCCAAAACCACTATTAGCATCGTGACTGGTATATGCAACCGCAATTTCCGAATAATCTGGGCTAAATAAAATTTGTTCGTATTCAACAAAAAATTCACCATCTTCAAGTGGTGGAGGGGGAACATATAGAACCTCTTCAGTCATCAAATCAATGATGGTGACTTCATCAACATAACGATTTACATAATGATTATAGAACAATCCAACTGCATAACGGAAATCATCACTTACTTTAATAACCTGTGCCCCGTATCCGACATTTGGTAAGACCTGCCTTGTTACACCATCAGGTTGTAGGCTAATGATTGAATTTGTATCCTCTTCGTAGAGTATGATAGTCCAGTCAGTAGTAGTCTCACGTGCTAATGTTATAGGAATAACGAATAGCAGAGAAAGAAACATAACTATAGAGTATTTCATGTGCATCACATCATACCTCAATATTGTGGACTTACTCTTAGTTTAACTGGTTCATAATGACAGACACAAGCAATGTTTTACCGACTATTGCCATACGCTAAACACCTTGAATCTTGATCAACGCCCTCCTTCGTGAACTTTATTTTCGCTGGAAATTTCAACTGTGAATGGGTTTGATAGATTATTTGAATCTTTATCTTTTATTCTAATGCTAACTGGATGGGGTACATTGCCGATATGATGTAAAAAACGGTACTCATGTTCAATGTTGTACTCTGGTGAAACATTGACAGAAAATGGATCAACGCCATCTACTTCTAAGATATGGAATCTTTTAATATATCCAATCTTGTTATCGTCACGCTCATAAAAAATATCATGGACAAAATCTCCATCCTGCTCAACTTTTCCTTTAATCGTTAAAGTAACCCAACCTGAATACTCATGGATTGTATACATCGATTCTTCATTACCAATGGTAACCATTAGCGTTTCTTCAATTGTCTGAGTAGATGTGAAATGATTTACTATATATCCAATAAATATAGCAAAAACTGACCACACAATAATGCTACCAAATGCAATGACGATGAATTTATTAGAGGTAGAGTTTTTTCTTTTCTTCTTCATAATCCCTTATACAGCACTCATTATAAATAATCTTAAATCATACATCCTAATTTCTAAAGGAGTATAGCTGAGCTATATACCAATTTGGGATGAGTGACTTTGCTAATCTACACTTTCAGCCGTTTAACGCTATCATGATGCTGTCTATTGGTAACGAAAAAAAGGGAGGCAATGTCTTATGTCTGAGTATAGTAATGAACGCATATTGGAAATTAAAGATATTTATCGTCGTTTTGCCGAGGTCTATAAAATCGGTAGTGGGGTTTTGCTGGTGTTAATCGGTGTGTGGATTGGGTCGTTTCTGTTTAAAGATGGCTATGCAACCAATGTCTACACCGAGATGCTCAGTATTGTTGTGACGGTCTTGGTTTTGGATAGGTTGAATGAGTGGCGCAGTGTGCAACAACGCAAGCAAACCCTCATCCGCGAAGCAGGCAGTCGTGATAACTCCACCGCATTGAACGCCGTCGATTGGTTACGAGCAGAAAAATGGTTGACCCTTGATGACGAGTCGCCTTTGCTCAAGGATAAAAAGCTATCACGCGCGAATCTGGAAAATGCCTATCTCTATGAAGCCGACTTCTACAAAACGAACCTCTATAAAGCCAACCTCATCTATGCGGATTTGAGTAAAGCCTGCTTACGGTCTGCATTTTTACATCGTGCTATATTGGATAACACCTCACTTTATCAGACAGATTTCCGCCAAGCCGTATTATGCAATGTCAGTCTGCGTGGGGCGAAATATATCGAGACGGCGCAATTTGATGAGGGAACGATTTTACCTGATGCGCTCCCTGTCAAAGATGCTGACGGGCAACATATCCGCAATGAGCAAGGGCACTTTGTCTATGATAAATATTGGACAATCGATACAGATATGACGCGCTATACTGACCCATCACATCCTGATTTCTGGCAACCTGAACACATCAGCTAACTAAGTGATCATTTGTTTTTAGGTTTTTTTTGATTATATATTTTGATTGGCGGACAAGGCAAGCCGTTGTTCCTACAGGGTTTCCGTAGGGAAGAGACATGTCTCTTCCACTGACTTGTATTAATGACTTTCGACCACCTATTTAGATAATATACTGGTTTTTGAACGCTAATTGATTTGTGGGAGTACAGATTTTGCACTCCCGAACACAATAATAGCCAATCTAAACTAAGTGCATCCGAACACCCTCTGTTTGTTCAGGTGTAAAGTGTTGTGGCTCAGTTGATGTTTTAAAGTTAACACGGTAGGGAACAGGGGCGTTTCCACTGATATGAGCATGAAGCGGACTGCTATCATCGGTGGGTTGCAGATATTCGAGGATATGTGTCCCGACCTCAAAGCGGATTCCCTCAGCTTTTAAGTCATCATATCGAACAGGACTCCCTGCGCCTAACATCTCACCCATGACTGACTTCACCATATCTAAGCGTGTGGTGGCAAAGGTCATCACCTCAATCCCTGTGACACCGTTAGCATGTTGATTGTCTTTTGGGACACGTTCTTCGCGAGGGGTTTTATCTTCAATGACAAAGGGAATCAGCCCTTGATACTTGCCATAGGTTTTATTATTAATCCATTCCAGTTCATAACCATCAGGACGCGTGCGACTGAGGTCAACAATATCGCTCATCTCTACACCCAATTCACGGAATTTTGCATGGTCAGCACGAATATCATCGGTCTGCATACAAAAATCAATCAAGCCACCGCCACGCTGATGCAATAAATCCCACCACGGATGATTTGGGCTTTCTTCATAAAATGCCAAAATTTCAATATATGAGCCATCCGCAAAGCCAATCAGCGCGTTATACGAACCTGTCGGATGCTTTCCGCCTTCGACAACTGTGAAGCCAAGCTGTGTATAGGTTTCAATCGCCGTATCTAAGTTCTGTACAGCAATCACAATATGGTCGATACCTTTTATCATATGATTCTCCATTTAGTATTTAGTGTGTGCTTTTAGTATTTGTTATCCGTGTTAATCATCTGAAATGTACCCAAACTGGTAGAAAATCACCATCCATAAAATTAGATTATGATATAATGGAAACAGATTATACATCGTGAAAGTAGATTGTTTTACATGGACGACGGATACGACAACGCTTTAGCTAAAATTGTGTGGTCAGACCCCCATACAGGGTCAACACGAGAATTTGTCCTACAAGAAGGGGCAACTGCAACCATCGGGCGTTCATCAAGCAACGATATTCATATCCCCGAACAACATGTATCACGCCAACATGCTGTTATCAATTACCGTGACGGTATCTTTATGGTGAATGACCTCGGTAGTGCCAATGGAACATTTGTTAATGGCATGAAGGTCGAAGAACCATACCCGCTGATGGTCGGTGATGAGCTACGGTTATTTGTCCCCACCCTCAAATTTATGGCAGCAACCAACCAAGATGCAGAAGATGCCTCAGATACAGGACGGTTCATCGCTGTACAAACAGGCAATAAAGCCACCCTCTCTATCACCAATGGTCCACAAGAAGGTCAAGTGATTGCTCTCTTATTAGATGAATTACATGTGGGGCGCGCCACCCTCAACGCAACATGGGAGATTGTCTTACAAGACCCCACCGTATCACGCCCTCATGCGCGTTTGGTAAGAGAAGACGAACAATGGATGCTCTTCGATTTAGGCAGTGTCAATGGAACAGCAGTCAATAGCACACCTGTGACAGGTGAAGACCCCTTTATGCTAAAAAGTGGTGATACGGTTGCCTTTGGTGCAACTATGACCCTCTTCCGCATTGGCTATGACCCTGTTCAAGACGATACTATCTAATCCCCAATTTACCTTGTTTTATACTTCTGCAAGGATTTCTCTATAAACTGATAACGTAACCATTGCGTCAGGAAAGCGTATGGTTTGCATCGAGTCAGAAATAGATAAACCTGTGTATAATGCAGATATTAGAGTGGAAGTTTATGAGGTTGAAATTCGATGGATATGATGAAAAAGTTAATTCTGATGTTGATAATCAGTGCAGTGGCAGGTGTTGGTAGTGCAATCGCACAAGACGAAGCTCCCCTCATTGGGAAAGCGCATCGCATTAATACACTCGGTACGGAATATCAAGGATGGAATAATTGTGGTCCAGCGACCTTGACGAATGCCCTCGTACATTTTGGTTATAGTAATGACCAAATTCGTGCGGCGAATTGGCTCAAACCCGACCGCGAAGATAAAAATGTCTCTCCGTGGCAGATGGTCGAATATGTAAACACACAAGTTCCAGAAATCCCTGTCTTTGCACTCAATCGCTATGGTGGTACACCTGAGCTTGCAAAAACCTTGTTATATAATAATTTCCCTGTCATTATCGAAAAGGGCTACACCCCTGATGGTTATGACTGGATGGGGCATTACCTCTTGCTGACAGGATATGATGATAGCGTCAATGTCTTTTCAACAATGGATAGCTTCACAGGTCCAAAAAACTATAGCTATGATGAAACTGCTGAAAAGTGGCAACACTTCAATTATGCCTATATCGTTTTGTATACCGCCGACCGCGAAGAAGAACTCATGGCGTTGCTAGGGGATAACAGCGATGAATGGCAAAATTATATTTTGTCTTTAGAGCTTGCACGGGCAGAAGCCACCGCAGACCCGACTGATGCACATGCATGGTTTAATATGGGGACAAATTTTGTCAACCTCGGTATGTATGATGCCGCCGCCCAAGCCTATGACCAAGCAATTAGTCTCGGTTTGCCTTGGCGCATGATGTGGTATCAATTCGGTCCTTACGAAGCCTACTATAATACAGGTCGCTATGATGATATGATTCGCATTTCACGTCAAAATCAAAATGACGGTGGCGGTCACTTTGTCGAAGAAACATGGTTCTACCTTGGGCTAGCGCGTGAAGGACGTGGCGAAATTGACCTCGCGCTCCAAAACTATAATGCAGCGATTAGCTTTAACCCCAACTTCACACCTGCTGTTGAGGCGCGTGCTAATATCTTGACACAAAGCAGTTAAACATACCCAGCACATAAATAGCAATTACATCATGATAGGGATAAACTTGTGTTATGCAGGGTTATCCCTATTTTTGATTGGATAAAATTATTTTTAAAAGGATAGCATCATGACATTTAATGGATTAGGTTTGCACCTCGGTAATATATCACGGCTCTCCACTGCCAAAACACGCTCAATTAGTCCCGAAAACTTCACAGGTGAAAAGGGAAAAGGCGGTATGGCAACCGAAGGTACAGGCAAAAACGCTGCTCGTGACCTCGGGCAAAGCTGGAAGGTTTCGCCCTCAGTCAAAATCGAAGCAGGTGAGACATTCACCCTCGCAGATATTGATGGCTCAGGCGCGATTCAGCAAATTTGGATGACTCCAACAGGCAATTGGCGTTACTCGATTTTACGAATTTACTGGGATGACTCAGAACATCCGTCAGTTGAATGTCCAGTGGGTGACTTTTTTGCATCAGGCTGGGGAGAGTTCGCACAAGTCAGTTCACTTGCAATTTGTGTTAACCCAGGGAGTGCCTTTAACTCATATTGGGAAATGCCATTTCGCAAACGCTGTCGCATCACCATGACCAATATTGCCGAAGAAGATATGATTCTCTACTATCAAATCAACTATACCCTGACGGATGTACCTGAAGATTGTGCTTACTTCCATGCACAATTCCGCCGTACCAATCCAGTCCAATATAAAGATGTGTATACGATTCTGGATAATGTACAGGGACGCGGGCAATATGTCGGTACATATGTCGCGTGGGGGTCAAATAATAATGGCTGGTGGGGTGAAGGCGAACTTAAATTTTTCCTTGATGGCGATGGAGAGTATCCAACCATATGTGGCACGGGGACAGAAGATTATTTTTGTGGCTCATATAATTTTGATACCAGCCCACGCCATAACGAAGGTTATAACACCTTTACAACACCTTATGCAGGCTTTCATCAAGTCATTCGCCCCGGTGAACCCACTGACTATCAATCGCAGTTACGAATGGGCATGTATCGCTGGCACATCCCTGACCCGATTCGCTTTGATGAAGACCTTAAAGTGACGATGCAAGCCTTAGGTTGGGGATATAATGGACGGTATCTGCCTTTGCAAGATGATATTGCGTCCGTCGCATATTGGTATCAGACACTACCCCATGCACCCTTCCCAGCATTACCTGACCGCGATTTTCTGATGGTTAAATAACAAGGTATCTACACAACGTCTAAATTCTTATCAAATGTCGCTTGTTGTAAGATTCGATAAGTTTTTAGAAGAGTGTTTTCGGCTGATACAGGTCTCAGCCCGACAAATCATGATAGTTTCGTAGGGTCGGAATCTATTCCGACCGCCGAACAAAATCCCATTATTTACCGAAGGTTACTTTGCGAGAATCCAACAGATTGAACCGCCGAGGACACAAAGAAAGTGATGAAATATGAGTGATGAGCAAGCAATCTTAAAAGTCCGACAATAACAAAATGATTGTTGTTCACTCACTCCTCATCATTATGCAAGGGTCTCATTCATGGCTTCTGGAACAGAGGTGACATCAGCCTTAGGCTCAAGATTTGGCATCACAATTTGCGATAACTTGGCAATGGCTTGCGGGATCATCGGCAAAAAGAACATCGGGCGCAACATCTTAAATAAGTCATGAACAAAGTTTAATAGCTTGGTACTGGATGCTTGATTGTCGGAACGATCATATAACCAAAATAACAAAACCAACATGTGGAAGGTATAGAGGACGACACCCATTTGTGTTGCTTTTGGCTCACGTAAGCTGTCTTGAGACCCCAAGACCACTTGACGATAGCCATCCGATAATTGTTTACTAATAGGATTGTTGTCTGTTCCCATCAAGGAAATATCAGAATCTGGACGCATCGCCACCCCAAAAAGTCCCATTAATGCAAAGCGGTGCGGTGATAATATCTCAAGTGTTTTTGTAAGCACCTGATGATACCGGTCAGCCATTTGCCCTGTTTCTAGGGATTCCATATAGACGACTAACTTATCCACGCAGTCACAATAAAGTGCCATGATAATATCTTCTTTCCGTGCAAAATATCGATAGGTCAGCCCAATAGATATATCAGCCGTACCCGCAATATCACGCATGGTTGTCTCGTCATAACCCTGCTCACTAAATAAGGTGATAGCGGTATCATAGATATGTTGGCGTGTTTGTAGACCTTTGGGTGACAAATCGGTCAATGGAATCATAGCTTGCGTCCTACTGTTTAAATTCAGAAGATTGTGAACATTCTGTTTATTATGATTATTATAGCCCATCTATCATTTTTATGAGCATGTTCTTTATATTTTATCATGTTCTAAAAGCGAGTAGGCAAATCCAATTACATGGGGTTAAAACCACCATGCTAAGCTCAAGCATACCAGTTTGTCCAATTCATTGGATGTGGAATATTATCCTGATGGATTGATCCTCAGGCGATAAGAGGAACGTATCCTTGTCAGATTATTAATTGATTTTGCTATCATGTAGCCGCTCAAAATTGAACTGGTTATAATTATAATCAACTGTTAATTGATGGAGATATTTATTATGCAAGATTCCGACACCTCATCTCTCAAACAACAATTTGATGAACAAGGTTATGCTGTTGTTGAAGATGTTTTAGATGATGTAACACTGGATAGTTTAGAAGCTGATTACCTGAAATTAATAGACCATCATGCACCCCGTTGGTTAGCAGAAGGACTCATCCCCGAATTATTTGATAATCTACCTCTCTATGAACGCGCTGGCAGGATTGTGAGTTATCTGAACCATGAAGAATTTCGGTGGTTCGATATTGCCTTTGGACAAGCCCAATCACCTGAAACGCAAATTCCGAACTTTAGCCAACCTGTATTTAATCTATTAACCCATCATAAATTATTAGATTGTATTGAGGCATTGATTGGTGGTGAAATTTTGGTCAATCCGATTCACCATGTTCGGATTAAACCGCCACAATCCGCACTCAAAGCAGCTAACCCCAGTAGTTTAGTCAAAGCGACGGGTTGGCATCAAGACCAAGGGGTGGCACGCTCCGTTGCAGATGAAACCGCTATGATTACGGCATGGGTTGCGATTAATGATGCGACTGTCGATAATGGCTGTTTGTCGCTTGTTCCCTATAGTCACAAACAAGGGCTAACCACTCATTGTACGGGCAACGACTTGACGATACCTAATGTGTTGATTGATGAAGCCAACGTCACACCGATTCCAGTTAAGCGTGGTGGCGTGTTGTTGATGCACCGCCAAATGCACCATTCATCTACACCTAATCGTAGTAATGGGATTCGCTGGAGCTTTGATTTACGTTTCCAGCCGATTGGTCAACCAACAGGTCGTGACGAATTTCCATCATTTATTGCCCGTAGCCGTCAAAACCCTGACAGTGTCTCAGTCGATTACCCTGCATGGGTCAATTTATGGCAACAGACCGAAGCATGGATGCGTGTACAAGACACATTTGAAAAATCTCATCGCTGGTCTGGTGATGCTGAAGTTTGCGCCTAAAGGAGATTATTTATTATGACAGCGATAGATACAATCATTGTTGGGGCTGGTAGCCGTGGGAATGTATATGGCAATTTTGCAATGGAATATCCACAGGAGTTAAGTGTTGTTGGGGTGGCTGAGCCCGATAAAATTCGGCGTGAACGGATTATGACACATCATGATATTTCGCCTGATATGGCGTTTGACAGTTGGGAATCACTGTTAAGCACAGGTCAAAAGCACGCTTCCGCGATTTTTAATTGCACGATGGATCGTACACATTACGAATCCACCATTAAGATGTTGGACATGGGCTATGATGTCTTACTCGAAAAACCCATGTCGCCTGTCTTACTGGAAAATGTCAAACTGGTTCAAAAAGCAGAAGATGCAGGACGCTTACTTCAAGTCTGCCATGTATTGCGCTATAGTCCATTTTGGCAAGGCTTACGCGAGGTGCTTCAATCTGGCAGACTGGGGCGGATTATCAGTGTGACCCACCAAGAGAACCTTAGGTTTACACATATGGCGCATAGCTATGTTCGTGGGAATTGGCGGTCTAAAGAAACCTCAGGACCGATGATATTGGCGAAGTGTTGCCATGACCTCGATATTTTATTATGGCTTCTGCAACAAAAAGTGACCTACCTCAATTCATTTGGCTCACTCACACATTTCAGACCAGAGAACGCCCCCGAAGGCGCAACACTGCGTTGTACAGATGGATGCCCTGCGGCAGAAACATGTAAATATGAAGCGACGCGGATTTATGGTCGTGATGGTGATCAGGTTGCCTTGAATCATGTCTCCTATATTCCCACCAAAGAAGCCCGACTCGAAGCGCTCAAGACAGGCTGGTATGGGCGCTGTGTCTATCATTGTGATAATGATGTGGTTGACCATCAAACCGTTAATATGGAACTTGAGGATGGCACAACAGTCACCTTGCTGATGAATGGTCAAGGGGATGAAGAAGGGCGTACCATGCGTTGGGATGGGACAAAAGCAACACTTTATGGAAAATTCTCGTCGGGGAGTAATGAGATTCGTATCCATCATCATTTGACAGGTGAGGTTGAGGCGTTTGAAGTGCCTCGCCGTGATAATAGTGGTCATGGTGGCGGTGACTTTGGCATCGTGCGGAGTTTTGTGAATGCGATGCAAGGCAACCCTGATGATAGTGTCACGACAGCCCGTGAATCCCTAGAGAGTCATTTGCTGGCATTTGCCGCAGAAGAATCCCGACTCAATCACACGGTTATCAATATGGCTGAGTTCCGTCAACGGGTTGAAAGCGAAGCCCGCGATTGGAACGGCTAGACCTAGAAAACAAAAAAAGAGTGGGCGCGACCCACTCATTACGCTTGATATTTTAAATTAGATTATTGTCTTTCACGTTGGGTTTCATCGGTGAATAAAACAGTACGAATTGGGAATGGGATATTGAATCCATCTTGTGTAAGGCGATTTTTAATATCACGCAAGACTTGATCCTGTACTTTTAATACATTAGCTTTGCGCGAATTTGTCCACCAGCGAACACGAAAGACCACAGCAGAATCCCCCATTTCGGTCATGACTGTATCAGGTGCAGGATGCTCAAGGACATCATCAATGGACGAGAGGACATCGAGACAGAGGGCTTGTGCGCTGGCAATATCATCTTCATAACCGATGCCAATATCATATTCAGACCGCCGTGTCTTGAATGCTGTGTTGACTGTTACCGAGTCTGTAAACAGGTCACTATTCGGTATGACAACACGACGACCATCATAGGTTTTGAGGTAACTCGCGCGAATCTGAATATCCTCAACCGTTCCTTCATAATCACCTACGATAATCTGGTCACCAATTTTAAAGGGTTCAGTTAATAAAATTAAAATCCCAGCGAGGAAGTTCTGTAAAATATCACGGAAGGCGAAACCAATCGCGACACTACCGACACCGAGTAGGGATAAGAGTTCCTCAGGTGAAAATCCGGGGAGTGCAATCATAGCGGCAAACATCACACCCGCTAATACAACAGTCCAACGGGTCAAACGACCAAAAATAAGTTGGAGGCTGTCGGAGCGTTTGGTCTTTTCTAGAGATCCACGAACGAGCTTGGCAACAGGGTCAGCTAAACGATAAAACAAAAAGAGAACGATGATAGCAATAATGAGACCAGGGAGATTGGCGAGAAATTGTGCAAATGAATCTTGTACAATAGCTAATGCACGATTTAAAGGTTCTGGCATATGATTTCCTTTGATTATTTATTTTATTATCATGTTGAGATGTGGTAATTAGATGAGCTAAAAATAAGATGTTTATATGTATTTATGAAAAAGGAGTGAGTTCGCTCCCACTCCTTCGGACATTATTACACTAATAAGGTGTAATCAGGCGTTCGATATCATCAATTTCGCTATCATCGATAATCACAAATCGGGTTGAATCGGCTGGTTCGAGTGTCCATTTGACAGTATGTTGCGTTCCTCCTTTACTGACGTGATGGTCTTCGGCAATCACAAAATAATCTTGGGTGCTATGTCCTGTTTGTGTCTCACTGATGCGGATACGGTCAAACAAGGTGACTGCGAGAGCTTCGGCTGGGTTATCTCGCGTGTTGGCGGTCAGACTACGGACAATACCTGAGGGATGTTTGCGTCGTGCGAGGTCATATTGGGCAAAGGCGTTAGCAATTTCGATATTAGATAAAGCAGGTAAATCAAGTATCGCGCTTTGCAAGCCATAGATGTGCATCCCTTCCCCATCCGATACAACGATTTCGAGTGGGTCACGTTGATAGAGGGGTTTGCCGCGTATCACCAATTCTGTTAAATAGGCTTCGATTGTCCCTATATTACTGACTTGGACTTGCATAGATGTAAAACCGAGATGCAGCATATCGACACGGACATTCTCAGTGATGACCTTTCCCGTGCCATTTGCTTTACGGTTAAATGTGGCGGTCAGGCTATCCAACTCTAACATTCCAATCGGCTGATTGAGGTCATTGATGAAGGGTAAGTTGAGGGTGACTTGTGTTTCGGGAGCGATGCGCTGAGGGCTATCCAATTGCCACAAAATGGTATTGTTATCACCAACTTCACGGGGAGTCATGATGAGTGTCAGGCGATTGAGGCGGTTATCCCCATAGCTATAATCGAGGGATTGCATATCATCATCAAAGGTCGCTGATAGGGTTTTGTTCACCAGCGTATAATGCCGATTGAGAAAGACGGCTTCCCCATCCCGATTGATATAAAAGCGTCCCCGTTCACTTTCGACCAATTCACGAATGGCTTGACGCGCAGGGACAGTCTCCTGCCACCAATCGCCGACATATGCAAAGCGTGTTTTACCTGTTTCCAAACTGCGAGCGATATTTTCCTCTGAGAAGATACTAACAGAATCAATCAAGTTATAGCCTTCGATGTCGATGATACAGTATCCGCCAATTACAGCCCGTCGCAAAACCGCCTCATTAAGCAAGGTATCAATCACGGTATCGGCTGTCACATCTACCTGCGGGGCAATAATCACTGCGCTATCATCCAGCCACGGCTGACAATCTTGTAAATGAATGACCGCTGTTTTCTCACCCCATTCACCTTCGCTGGGGTCAATATGACGGATGTATCCAGTAAATTGGGTGCGCGTGATTGTCCCGTCGTTACTCTGAATCCTTACTCGTGTTCCTGTATCGAGGCTATTGCGCTCTGGGGAATATGCACCTGATGGATTACGAACTGTAATTTCAGCATGGCTATAATCAGCGATGCTGTCATAGGGCTGTGCGAGTCCCAACCGCCATTTAAGGTCAATGACATCAGCGGTGATGTTGGTGCTAAAGTTTCCATCGTGCGTTTTGTCGATGGTGATGATATAGGTAATGGGCATGAGTTGCCTCCTTTAGTTGAAAGTTGAATATTGAGGTTTAGATTGCATGAGTTGGAGAATAGTGGAACAAAAACAGATACCTGATTTTCAAACCAAGGTATCTATTGTGTTATTGAAGTATGAATTTTGTATAGTAGTCAGTCAGTCTTATATTTAACCTGTTTCCATAGGCAAGGATTCATCATATCCCCACTCATTGAGTGAGCCATCGTAAATCGCTACATTATCATGCCCAAGACGGTGTAGGGTGAATGCTGCCATTGTCGAACTTACACCTGCGCCACAATAACCGATGATGCGATCTTTATCTAATGCGCCCGTCTCAGCAAAATATGATTGTAGCGTGTCAAGTGGTTTGAAAGTACCATCTTCATTAAGCAGGCTGGCATAGGGTAAATTGTCACTCCCCTTTATGCGTCCTTTTCGTTTATATGCTTGTTTTGCGAAGGGGTCAAGGTCATTAAGTCCCAGATGTGCCTCTTGTGATAGGGTGTTCAGCGTGCAGACAGAGTCATTTTCGATTTCTGCTAGAACCTCTTGCTTAGTAGCCCATTTGCTTGAATCTGGGTTAGAGGTGAATGTTGCAGGCGGATATGTTTCGATACCCGATTTTGTCTCAAAACCATCAGCTTGCCACTTGGGTAATCCCCCATCAAGAACGGCAACGTTAGCAAATCCACTAGCACATAGCATCCACCACATTCGGGTTGCCCAATAGACGACAGGGCTTGAACTATAGACGACTACCAGATGCTCGTTACCTAACCCCACATGTGATAAAACACGATCAAATTGTTCTGGAGAGGGCATCATAAAATATACATCAGAGTCTGATTTTGATAGATCATCAACAAGATTAAGAAATGATGCTGATGGAATGTGTGCAGATTGATATTCATCATAACCAGCCCGTGTCGTTAACCCTGACTCAGGGTCATATCCCATGTATACGGCACAATCGAAAATTCTGAGCTGAGGGTCTTCTAGATGATCTGAAAGCCATTGTGTCGATACTAAAGCATCAATCATGATTCAAGTCCTTAATTTGAGTTGAGTGATGCCATAATCCTATCGCACATAACTCCTGATACCAAACTATTATATTAAATACCCACCAACCATTTATGCCGAAAAGCACAGCCATAAAATTCGCGTTTGCCGATTTCAAAGATGCCGGTCTCGACGGTGACTTGTGTCGGTTGAATCAGTGCATCATTCAGGGTGACATCTGTCGATAGTGCGCTCATGTAGTTGTCGATGAGGGTCACGAGGTCGGGTAAGTGACTGCGGATGCCGAGTTTTGTGGTTGTCGGCGCGAGAATCAGTAAGTGTGTCACGGTGTAATTGACGGTCTGCCCTGCTCCACTAAAGGCAATCGTCTGCAAACCCTGTCCTTTCTCTTTGAACAGGCTCTCATCTTGAGTATCAATTGGCATCACCAGCAAAGCAGGTAATTGCGGAGTTGATAGATGTTCAGGAAGCGCGTCAATATCATAATTATTCTGCACCCCTGTCACGCTTAGGTTGGATAGGTTGGTCAGTGCTGTACGGAATGTCATTGTGTTTCTCCTTTAGATAGTTAAAAGTGTGAAGTAGAAAGTTTGAGATTTATTGTTGATATATCCTCTTTTCTCTGTGTCTCTGCGCCTCTGTGGTGAAAATCTTCGAGTCCT